>NZ_RXFM01000066.1 GCF_003953955.1 Candidatus Aquarickettsia rohweri
TTCTTTCACTCTTATTGGTATAAATTTATTTTTTACTGTATTTCTTTTATTTCCTACAAGAATTCTGTGCCATTTATAAAATGTACTTCTCGGCACATTCTTTTGCTTACAAAATTCATATTTACTTACATTACTTTTTTTTATATTCTTCTACTAGCTCTTTCCATTTTTCATTACTTATTCTTTTTTTCTTTTTTTCTAATAGCATCATTAGCCTCTATTTTTTTAGGCTTTTGTTCTACCACTTATTTTTATTCTTGCCTAGATGCCCTTATTTTAGCGCTTACATAAGAAAAAATAAATAAACTAAAATTATTTAATGTAGTTGATTTAGTTTCAATAATATTATTAACCTTAATGTGCAAATATTTTAATTTCTGAAGCTTTAGGAGCAAATTTTTAGCAATATCAGAAATCAAAGGATATAATCTTTTTATTCTCCTAACAAGAGTTATATATGAATTTTTACTATAAACTAATACTACTAAACTTCCTAAAACACCAGAGAAAGCGATTAATAAAGAATAATTATCAAATATTAAAATAGTTAAGATAGTAAACAATATGCTCACTAAAAAACTATACAAAAACTGTTTTTTACTATGTTATATCCTAAAAAAGAAACTGATAATGGCACAACTAGTATATTAGTGCCAAAAGTTCTTAATATAGCCATTAGCTGAAACAAAGTATCTTTATAAATCAGTAGAATAAATGGAAAAAGTGATAATACTAATATAACACCCTTTATAATCACTAACAGCCTTTTTTCTCCTATTTTAGGGCAATATACTTTAAAAAAATCGTTTGATATAATAACACTAGCAGAATTCATGTGGGAATCTGCAGTTGACATTATAATGGCAAAAAGCCCGGATATCATCATACCTTTAACACCTAGTGGCAACCAATCTATATAATTGAAAATAATATCAGATACCAGAGATTTATTTGGTGATTTAACTATAATTAAATATCCTATTAGGCAAATAGAAAGCATGAAAGGTATAGCTACTATAAATAACTTTTTAAAAACCAGTTTGAGTGCTTTTGTATTATCAGCTAACATTAAATGCCTTTGCATGAAAGTAGCTGCTATTTCAGGCAATAGAGACGCTGTGATAAGTCCTATAGCTATTGGCAAACTAAACTCTATATTATAATTTGATAGTGAAATAGAATTTACAAAATTGCCAGTAAAACTAACAGTTTGAATTGTGACAACATAAGAAACGGGTATTATCACAAAAAATATTAAAAATTGAAACACATCTATTGCTATAATCCCTCTGAACCCCCCCATAATAGAATATGCATTAATCACTACTATCCCTATAACTAAACTAGTTATGTAATCTATCTCAAAGAAGTAACTGCATATTGATGCAAATGCTAATAACTGGATAGTAATAAATGCTATACTGTCAATTATTACAGTATAAATGCCAACGTATTTACCAAGACCGCCCCATATATGGTATAATACTTGAGTTAGAGTTGTACAATCTTTAAATTTATAAAGGCCGGATGTTATTATCTTACTTGTTATAATCCAATAAAAAGGCTGAGTTATTACGTATAGTAAAACTATAGGATTACTATAAATTTCATTAATTAAGCCTATAATAGTTCCACCACTTATTGATGTTGCAAAAATTGTGCATACTAAAATTGAAGGTAAAATTTTACTTGCTTTTATTGTGCAGAAATCATGAGCTGTTTTTATGCTCTTTAAATGATAAAAACCTATGCCTATACAAATTGCCAAATGAAATATAACTATTGTTATATCAAGTATAGTAAGATCATTTAAGTATTTTTGCATTTATAATTATTAGTATGGTTATTATTCCGCCTACCTATAATCACCCCGTTTCTAAAAGTAAATTTTTAATTTCTATTATAGACTCCTTTGTTACAGGTTTATATAATATTTTATCAAATATTCTATATTTCTCATCATTCTCGTAGCTTATATGATTTGCTTGAGTAACTAAAATTACTGGGAGATTTTTGTATTCATCATATTTTTTCAGAGTTTCTGCAAGCTCTTGACCATCCATTATAGGCATTTGAAAATCTGTTATTATAATATCAAATTTTCCTTTTGATTCATTGACTATTAAATTTAAAGCCTCAGTTCCATCATTAGCAGTTTCAATTTCTAAATTCTCTAATTCTAACATCATAGATAATATCTTTAGTATATACGGATTATCATCTACTAATAGAACTCTTTTCTTATTAATAAATTCCATAAAAATAATTATTAAATACTGCAATTTTTAAATTTTAAAATAGCATAAAAACATTCCAATATATAGTAATTTTCAAATGAAAGAATTTACTGAGTTAAAACTCATAAATATCTTGATAAAGATAATTTATTTTAAGTTTATTAGTAATCAAATATAACTCATAACTACCCAAATATTTAGACTATGTTAAATTTATTTCATTTAAAATAAGTAATGATTGAATGTTCCGTTATTTGAGCTAATTCTTTGAGAGTGAGTTCTGATATATTGACTGGTGGCAGCCAATATATAGTATTATCTAAAGGTCTTAAAAAAGCTCCATTTTTAATTGCAATTTTATATATTTCCAAACCTATCCTTCTATACTTATCACTATTATCAAGAATTATATCAGCTGCTACAATACCGCCTATACCTCTTACATTTTTCAATATACCAGTTTTAACTGCTATACTTTTCATCAAATTTAGCATTTTTATTTCTAAAGTACTAACTTTAGCTAAAATATTTTCATTTTCAATCACATCTAATGTTGCTAATGCTGCACTTACTGCGATAGGATTGCCACTATAAGTATGAGAATGTAAGAAGGAGTTTTCTGGAGAATAATCATTGTAAAAAAGCTCATATATTTCATTTTTAATCATAACAGCACTAAATGGTACCCACCCAGATGTTAAACCTTTAGATAAACACATAAAATCAGGCTCCATATCTGCGTATTCACAAGCAAAAAATTTTCCTGTTCTACAAATTCCAGTCATAATTTCATCAGCAATTAAATGTATATCATTTTCAGATGCCCATTTTCTTAATTTAACTAAAAAATCTTTGCTATAGATTTTCATTTCTTCAGCTCCTTGAACAATAGGTTCAAAAATAATAGCTGTAACTTCATTTTTAATTTTTTCTAATTTTTCTTGAACTTTATGCCAATGAGTAGTGCAATCATCCCATAACAAATCTTTTTTTGAATTTATATATGGGATATCTGAAATGAAATATACATCAAATAATAAATCACTATATGGCTTCTTATAAATGCCTAAATCACTTACACTAAGGGCACCAACTGTTTAACCATGATAACCATTTTTCAGTGCTATAAATTTATTTTTTTTATATTGCTTCTTAATTTTCCTTGAATGTAAGCTCATTTTCAGTGCAACTTCTACTGCACAAGAACCATCACCTACATAAAATATCTTTTGCAAATTTTTGGTCTTACCAGCTAATCTCTCAGATAACTCCACAATTTTTTCATTCGTAGTACCAGCAAAAATCACATGTTCAAATCTATTAATTTGTTCAATCACTTTTGCTTTTATATATGGATGATTATGTCCAAGTAATTTACACCACCAGCTTGAAATTGCATCTATAATTTTTTTACCACTTTGCATCTCAATATAACTACCACTTGCTTTTTTTATCAACAGTGCATCCATATCTTCATAATCTTTCATCTGAGAACAAGGATGCCATATATGGTTTAAATCTTTTTGCAATATATGTTTATATTTCTTTTGGATACTCATGGTTAACTAATTTTAATTTTTTAGTTGACGATTAAATATCATTATTGTATCTATCAAATTTAGTCAAATAAAATATCTTATAATGAAAAAAAATAAATTGGACTTTCAAGATATAGCAAAGGTTTTTGAGATGCCTTTTTTGGACTTACTTTATCAAGCTCATCTCACGCATAGAAAAAATTTTAAAGTGAGTGATATTGAATTATGCACATTGCTAAGTGTTAAAACTGGTGCTTGCCCCGAAGATTGCGGATATTGCTCCCAAAGCTCAAAACATAATACAGATATCAAAATAGAAAAATTGATGACAACTGATGAGGTAGAAAAAAATTGTAAAATTGCAAAACAAAAAGGATCAAAAAGATTTTGTATTGGTGCAGGATGGAGAAATCCACCAAAGAAGCATTTTGAAAGAATTTTAGAAATGGTAAAAGTAATTAAAAATAATGGTTTAGAGGCATGTGCAACACTTGGAATGTTAGATAAAGATCAAGCAATGAGATTGAAAGAAGCAGGCCTAGATTACTACAATCATAATATAGATACTTCAGAAAATTATTATAAACAAATAATAACTACACGAACATTTCAAAATAGACTGGACACATTAGAAATAGTCGACAATATAGGAATAAATATTTGTTGTGGAGGAATAGTTGGAATGGGAGAAAATAGAGAAGATAGGATTAATTTTATATTAACTCTGTTAAATCTAAAAAATCCACCAAAAAGCATCCCTATTAACATGTTAGTTCCTATTAAAGGCACTCCTCTTGAACACGTCAAAAAAATTGACACCATAGAATTTGTTAGAATGATTGCTAAAACAAGGGTATTTTTTGAAAAATCAAGAATTAGATTATCAGCTGGAAGAGAGAGTATGTCAGAAGAAATGCAAGCTCTATGCTTTTTTGTAGGAGCTAATTCAATTTTTTATGGAGATAAACTTCTAACAACCAATAATAATGACGTCAATCAAGATTTAGATTTTATGAAAAAATTAGGAATCAGTACTGATTTACAAAATAAAAATGCTAACTAATAGATTATCCGAAAAATTAACTAAATATAAATCACTAGAATTACTAAGAGAGAAAAAAGTAATTAATAAAAAGGATAATAATTTATTACACATTAAAAATAAACAATTATTGTCTTTTACAAGTAATGATTATTTATCTCTTTCACATGATATAAAATCAGGGTTAGAAATAAATGATTGTATTAATAATTATGGATCAGGAAGCGTTTCATCAGCTCATATTTCAGGGTATTTTGACATACATAGGGATTTAGAAAATAAATTTTGTAAAATTTATAATAAGGAATCTTCATTATTTTTTAATTCTGGTTATAACGATAATATTGGTGTTATTTCAACGATGGCTAACAGAGATACAACAATAATATCTGATAAACTTTGCCATGCATCTATTATAGATGGAATAATCATTTCTAGAGCAAAACACTTACGTTATGAACATAATAATATGCAATCTTTAGAAAATTGTCTTTTAAAGAGCTCTGGAGAAAAAATAGTTATTACAGAAAGTGTATTCAGCATGGAAGGAGATATATGTCAAATCGATAAAATAACAGCATTAGCTAAAAAATATGGAGCATTCCTAATAATTGATGATGCTCATGGATTTGGGACAATTGGTAAAAATGGAATGGGAATACTTGATTATGCCAAAAATCCAAGTGGTATAGATTGTGTAATAATACCTCTTGGAAAATCATGTGCAAGTATGGGAGCAATAGTATTGGCAAAAAAACTCGTGTGTAACATATTAAATCAATTTGCTAGAAGCTATATTTACACTACAAACATTCCTCCTATTATTACCTATTTTGCATTACAGAACTTAAATAAAATTGTAAGTAATCAAATAAGCTTCCATAAACTATCAAATATAATCGAATATTTTATTGCAAAAGCAATTGAAAAAAAAATCCCACTAATCTCACATGATTTAACACCTATAAAATCAATACTCATTAATAAAGTAAAAAATTATTAAATATCAAAGATTTTTTATACAAAAAAGGAATCTTGGTTTCTGCAATAAGATATCCTACTGTCCCAAAAAATAAAGAAAGAGTAAGAATATCACTTAACTCAAATCATACTGAAGAACAAATTAACTTCTTAATAAATACTTTAACTGAGGCAATGAATGAATAATTTTTGCAGAATTAAAAGAGAGATAAAAGATTCGTTTGATTTAGTACATTCTACATATGATGATCGTTCAAAAGTGCAAAAATTATGTAGCAAAGAATTAATAAAAAACTTATTAATTTTTTATAAAAAAGAGTATCAAAATGTTATAGATTTAGGTTGTGGAACAGGCATTACAACAAGTATGTTATTTGAAAAAATAAAATTTAATAAATCATATGCTTGTGACTTTGCACCTAATTTATTAAATCTTGCTCAAAATAGATTAAAAAAATTTTCTACAAAAATATTAAACTCTGACTACTATATTATTTTAAATAAGAATTTAAAATATGATTTAGTTTTTTCCAATATGTCATTTCAATGGTGTTTAGATATTAAACATTTATTAAAACTAATATATACAAATTTAAAATATTATGGCATTTTGAGTTTTTCAATACCTATAAAAGGTACTTTTCAAAATATACCAAGCCAATCTAAAAATAATTTTTATAATTTAGAGTATTTGAAAAAATTAATTCAAAATATTGGGTATAAGATAATTTTTATAAAAGATATAAACTATGAACAACAATTCCCATCTTTCATTGATGCTATTAGATCAATAAAAAACACTGGAGCAAACATATTAATAAACTCTAATAAAAATAATTTTTTCAATAAGAAATTAGCTAAAAATAAATTTACTTTAAATTACAATATAGGATTTTTTATTTTACAAAAATGTTAAATAAATATAAAAAAATATTCATCACTGGTACAGATACAAATGTTGGCAAAACTTATTACAGTGTAAAGTTACTAAGAGAATTTAATGCAAAAGGTTTCTCAACAATTGGAGTTAAACCTATTTCAACAGGCTATGATATAAAAAGCAAAATTAATGATGATGCAGAAAAGCTTTATGACGCTTCTAGTATTAAAATTCCAATAAATGAAGTTAATCCATTTTCATTTAAAGAGCCAATATCTCCAAATATTGCAGCTAAAAAAGAAAATGTAGATTTAAGTGTAGAAAAAATTATTCAAGAGTTAAATAAGCTTGATAAATATAATTCTGACATACAAATAATTGAAGGGGTTGGTGGCTGGGATGTACCTATTAACTCAAATGAAAATATGTCAGATTTAGTAAAAAAACTAAATATACCTGTAATTTTAGTCATTTCAATTAAATTAGGATGCCTAAACCATGCTATACTTACATCAAAAGCTATCATGAATGATAATGTTACTGCCATAGGATGGATTGCAAATCGCATTTCCAAAGATGAGTTTGAGATAAACGAAAATATTAATACACTAAAAAGTAAACTTAAATTTAAACTATTAGATATTATATAATTTAAAATTTTTGGCTGAGTTACATATTTTATCTATTTTAATGTTAATCATTATGTTTATTTATTTTATTAATTATTTAAGCATAATAAAAGGACAAGCAATAATGCTAATAAGCTATATACAATTATCTTGAAGAGCTTGAGATATAATTTTTAGCTTAGCAACATCAGTGCTTGCTCCACCTACTAATACACCATCTAAAGACTTTACCTTACATATTTCATCTATATTTTTTTCATTAACAGAGCCACCATAAACAAATTTAGCAGAACTTAATCCAGGTATTGATTTTAATGCGCTGAGAACCTCTTCAATTTGTTCTATAGCTTTCTCTT
>NZ_RXFM01000067.1 GCF_003953955.1 Candidatus Aquarickettsia rohweri
TTAATGAGGTATGCTATGCGTATTAAAATAATGATTATATTGTTAGTGATGATCATAACTGCCCTAAACTATAGCATTTACGAAAAAGAGCTTATCAAGGATCATGGTCAAACAATCTTACTAGAATTAGCTCCTGTTGATCCCCGTTCCCTAGTACAAGGAGACTATATGCGCTTAAGTTACACTATAGAACGCAATGCACTAGCTAAACAACTAGCAGACCACCATCAGCGTGGATATATAGTAATTTCCCCAGATAATCATAACGTGGCACACTTCATACGCTTTCATGAAAAAGAGTATTTAGCAGCAAATGAAAAACTACTCCACTTTTATAAAAAATATAACAGGATAAAAATTACACCTAATTCTTTCTTATTTCAAGAAGGCCATGCAAAATATTACGAAAATGCCAAATATGGAGTATTTAAATTCGATAATTCAGGCAATTATCTGCTTATAGGATTAGCTGATAAAAATAGAAAAACAATAATAGCTCCATGAACCATAAAAATATAAACTTTATTAAATAAACTGAAAGGCAATTGAATAAATTTTAAAAATGATAAGAAAGCAAAGCTTATAAGGTTTATACTTATTCTCTCTTGAATGTAGTAACAATTTATTAATATTATTAAAACACCTAATCCATCATATCAATAAATTTCATCTGTACAGTCATTATAACACTATTATCGTTAATAATAACTTTGATACTTCAACACTTCAGGCGTCTCCAGCTCTAATATCTTATTATTGTAATATACTCCATCACCAAAAATGACTCCCGTAACATGAATAATTGTTTACTCTAATAATTTTGGAACTGTAGCAATATATTCATTGAATTATTCATAATTTTGTTCATAATGTTTTCATTGATAAACTCATTCAAGTGCAATGAAAAATTTTAATGCAGATTTAAATGTAATACTAGAAGCAATTAAAAAAGTATCAGTTAAAATTAGTAAAGATTTTTATGAAATTGAAAAATTACAAATTTCTAAAAAAGGAGTTGCAAATTTTGTAACAAACACCGATTTAGCAGCTGAAAAAACATTAATATACCATTTACAAAAAAGTAGACCAGAATACAGCTTTTTAACCGAAGAAAGTGGAAAGATAGATAGTTTACAAAACACAAATTCTGATCAAGCAGAATATAAATGGATAATTGACCCAATTGACGGTACATTTAACTTCATGCATGGCATACCATTTTTCTGTATATCTATAGCCCTTGCTAAAATTACTAAAGAAGAATCTTCTATTATTTTAGGAGTAATACATAACCCCATTAATAATGAAACATTTTGGGGTGCAAAAAGACTAGGAGCATTTTTGATAGATAGTTTAGGAATTCAAAGAAAAATTAAAGTAGCTGGACACAATGATTATGAAAGAGTTATTTGTGCAACCCATGATAATTCAAATTCAAGCGATAAATTAAGGCAATACCAAGATTACGTTCATTCAAAACATAGTAAAGCTAGAATTTTGGGAGCCTCTGCATTAGAATTAGCGTATTTAGCTGATGGAAGGATTAATCTATTAATTCAAGGTAAGTTAAACATTTGGGACTATGCAGCAGGATTAATTATTGTGAGAGAAGCAGGTGGAGTTGTTAAAGATCTCAATAAAAAAGACTTAACTCTTACCTTAGTAAATGGAATAATTGCAGGAAACGAAAAGTTAGTAAATGAAATTGAAAACAATTGCTAATTTAAATTTTAACCAATTCATGAATCATGCCTTATCTCAGGCTGAAATAGCATTTAAAAATAATGAAGTGCCAGTTGGCTCAATTCTCACTCATAATAATAAAATTATATCTAGTAATTACAATAAGGTTAAATCTAATGTAGATCCAACTGCGCATGCAGAAATTCTATGTATAAGAGAAACTGCAAAGAAATTAAAAATAACAAATCTAAGTGATTGTGAATTATATACTACACTTGAACCATGTGCTATGTGCGCACAAGCAATTGCATTTAGCAAAATAAAGTGTTTATATTTTGGTGCTTATGATAAAAAATTTGGTGCTATTGAAAATGGTGTAAGATTGTTTCATTCAAAAACACATAATCATACTCCTGAAATATATGGTGGCATTATGGAACAAAAAGCTGTAGATTTAATGCAAAAGTTTTTTATAAGAGCACGACAAAAATAATTAATGCTGATTTAAAAATGATAAATACAAAAACATTTAAACTTAATAACCTAACTGAAAACTCAAAAAATGATGTTGAAGAAAAAGTATTTGTAGAATTAAATATTCCTAGATTTAAGGTTAAACATAATTCAGCAAAATCATACATATTTCATTTCAACAATAAAATTGAAAAAATCCAAGCTGATACTGCATATGAAGCAATTAATAAATATAATTTAAAAAACTTTAACAAAGTAGCTTATATATGCAAAGATTCCGATACAAAAAGCATCTTTGCTAAAGATGAAATAATAAATAATAACTCTATATGACTGTAATTACTAGATTTGCCCCAAGCCCAACAGGATTTTTACATGTTGGAAATTTAAGAACTGCCCTTATTACATGGCTATATGCAAAATCAAATAATGGAAAATTCTTATTAAGAATTGATGATACTGATATTAAAAGATCAAAAAATGAATATATTAGCTCTATTAAGGAAGATTTAAAGTGGGTAGGAATTGATTGGGATGTTTGCTTTCAGCAATCTGATAGAATAGCTAAATATGAAAATGCAAAAAATAACTTAATAAAAGCAGGTAGATTATACACTTGTTATGAAACTGAGGAAGAACTCGCTTTAAAAAAGAAAAGCTTATTAAGTCGAAATTTACCTCCAATTTATGATAGAGCATCATTAAAATTAACAGCTGATCAAAAAACAGATTTAGAATCCAAAGGAATAAAACCTTATTGGAGATTTTTATTAAATAATGAAAAGATATCTTGGGACGATAAGGTTAGAGGAAATTTGCATTTCGATCCAAAAAATTTAAGCGATCCAGTATTAATAAGAACAGATGGAACTCTAACTTATAGTTTAGCATCTGTTGTAGACGATATAGAGTACAGAATTACAGATATTATTAGAGGAGAAGATCATATCTCAAATAGTGCTATACATATACAAATATTTAAAGCTTTATCTTCAGAGCCACCTAACTTTAGTCATATTTCATTAATGACTACAAAAGATAAGAAATTATCTAAAAGAGAGGGTGATTTTAGCATTAAAGAATTAAGAAAAAATGGAATTTTATCATCTACTATTGCAACTTTTTTCGCTAAAATTGGAAGCTCTGAAAATATTAAAATAGGAAAGAATACTAAAAAGCTAATAAATGAGTTCTCCTTTAAAAAATTAAGCAAATCTACAGTGCAATATGACTATAATGAATTAGTAGCTTTTAATATAAAAGTAATACATTCACTAACTTTTGATGAGATTAAAAATTACTTAAATTCAGTAAATTTAAATGATATTGATGAGGAGTTCTGGCTGTCTATAAGACCTAATATTACTGCACTTCAAGATATTGAATTTTGGCATAAAATTTGTAAAAAAGACATCAAAACAAAAATTGTAAATACAGAACTCATTAGTTTAGCAATAAAACTACTACCTAATACAAAATTTGACTCCAATACTTGGAGCATATGGATAAATAATATAAAAAAACACACAAAATTAAGAGGCAAAGAGTTATTTATGCCTATTAGGTTAGCATTAACAGGTAAAGAAACTGGTCCTGAATTGAGAGATTTACTACCACTTATTGGTAGAAATTTAATAATTCGTAGACTTAATGATCTTAATAATTAATAACTATTGTAAAAAAAATATATTAATATATATTATTGATGAAGAAAGTGGATAAATTAACATTAAATTATGTCATACATGAACAAAAATGGTGATCAAATATTAATATCAAGCGCACAAGTTAGAGCAGCTAGGGGATTGTTGAACTGGACTCAATCAGAATTAGCAAATAGGTGCAATCTTACAAAAGCTACAATTGCTAATATTGAAAATGAAAAACACCATTTAACAAGCAAGACAGCAAATAAAATTCACAATGCATTTACAAACGCAAAAATTGAATTTTTAGTTAATGACGGCTTAAGGAACAAAGTAGATATAATTAAAACACTAGATGGAAAAGATGGGCTTTTATATCTTTTAAATGATATTTACGAATCAGTTAAAGAAGTTGGCGGTTGCATAAAAGTTAGTGGCATTGAAAAAAACTCTATTAATAAATTAATAGAAGAAGAATATATATCTATGCATGAAAATCGCATGGAAAAAGTAAATAACCTAAGTTATAAAATTCTTACAAGTAATAAAGATAGTAATATAGATGATAAAAAATATAAAGAATACAGGCAAATACCTGCTGAATATTTTTTTCCGTTACCAATATTTATTTATGATAGAAAAGTAGCTTTTGTTATATTTGATCCACTCAGAATCTTATTAATTGAAAATTTTCATATTTTTTTAGTAAATTCTAATCAGTTTGATATGATTTGGGACAATTTAAGTAAAGATATATAATTACATTCTTTTTTATCAAATATATTTTTCATTATGATAATTTATTTTACAAGATGACTTTAGCTTGAATTATTATTTTGATTATAATCCATGTACTTGCTTTGCAAATTATAAATCTCTAATTATTATTGAGCTTCTATATATTTTATTAAATTAATTCTAGCTTCAGGAAATCTTATATAATTTGGTGTAAATATAAATTTTTCAAAAAAATAACCCACTAAATTTAATGCAGTCATTATGTCTTGTTTACAAGCTTCTATATTACTGTTTATTAAAAATTTTGGTAATTTAAATAATTGATCTTGATATTTTGCACCAACCTCAGCTGTTACAGCGTTACCAGTTCTAGGAGATACATATTTTAAATTACTACTAGAATTTGTGATAGCGCATCGACTCCAATCTAAACCATAACCACAATAATTTAATAATTTTTTTTCAAAATTGATATATGCTTTATACACTTCATTAAGTATATCATTAGTACAAATTATCTTTAATAATAAATGTAATTCTCGAAATGCTAATTTATTCACTTCTCTATCTTTTAGCATTACTTTTATCATTGATATTGTTGAATTCAATATCGATATCTTATTTTTATCAAATATTATATCTGAAAACACACAATCTAAAATTTCAATTTTTAAGTATCCTAACTGATCGTTTAATCTAGCTTTCCAATGAAAAAATATAATACTCCCTGGAATATTCTCATTTTTCTTTTTGCTTACTCTAATTAATCCAGAGATAATACCATTATTTTCCGAAAAACATTTTACAATTAAAAACTTTTCCTGAAAGTTCTTAACTGATAATATTACGCCTTTATCTCTAATCTCTATCATATTTGTATTTTTTTAGTATTTCTTAGTTATCACTTTATGAGATTTTTTTTGATATGAGTTAAATAATAATGTCTCTGTTATAAACTTATCTTTTGATTTATAAACACCTTTTACTAGATATCCATCTGTCACTCCTGTTGCAGAAAATATAACATCATTTTTTACTAAATCATCTACTTCATAAACTTTTTCCATATCTTTAATCCCCATCTTATTAGCTCTTGAGATCTGCTCTTTACTCTTAAATACCAGTTTTCCTTGTATTTTTCCTCCAATACATTTTAATGCAGAAGCTGCAAGAACTCCTTCTGGAGCACCACCACTACCAACATATATATCAACATCACTATCGGAACTTGCAGCTGCTATAACAGCTGAAATATCACCATCGGCTATTAACCTTACTTTTGCCCCTATACTCCTTATTTCATCAAGTAGTATTTGATGCCTATCTCTTTCAAGCATCATGACAACTATATCTTTAGCATCACAATTTTTATATTCTGCTAAATTACTAATATTTTTTCTGATACTTTTATTTATATCAATAATATCATTTGGAAAATTTTTTCCTATAGCTATTTTCTCCATATACAAATCAGGAGCATATAAAAAAGAATCTTTAGAACTAATTGCAATTACTGCCATAGACCCAAATCCTGCCTTAGCACATATTGTAGTACCTTCAAGAGGGTCAACTGCAATATCAATATCTTCACCTCCTTTACCTAATTTCTCTCCAATATATAACATAGGAGCTTTATCTCTTTCTCCTTCACCTATGGCAATTCTTGCATTCATTGGTAACTTATTTAATTCTTTCCTCATAATATTTACAGCTGCTCTATCTGCAGCAATGTTATCTCCTTTACCGATCCACTCGTAACATGCAATTGCTGTATTTTCCGTAATATTTTGAATAAGGTATAACCATTTATTATCCATAATTTTCTATGCAAAAACAAAAATTGTGCTAATATCCAATCAATATATGACAAAATAATGATAAGTGCAAAATATAATGACAACAAAAAAGCATAAAATATCAGCTTCAATACTTGCTGCAGACTTTTCTATTTTAAAAGAAGAAGTAAAAAATATATCAACTTCTGGAGCTGATTCAATTCATTTAGATATTATGGATGGTCATTTTGTACCAAATTTAACCTTTGGACCTGATATTGTAAAATGCATTAAAAAAGAAAGTTCAATACAACTAAAAACGCATTTGATGATAAAAAACCCTGAAAAATATATTGATGCATATATCGAAGCAGGAAGTGATGCTATTATTTTTCATCAAGAAACCGTTACACATATAGATAGGTTCATAGATTATATTAAATCAAAAAACGTAAAAGCAGGAATTTCAATTGTACCTTCTACACATGAATCTACTTTAAAATATATATATGATAAACTTGATGAGATATTAATAATGACTGTTAATCCAGGTTTTGGCGGACAAAAATTTTTAAATAGTCAGTTAGAGAAGATTAAGAATATTAGTATTATGACAAGCAATATAGCAAACATTGATATTGGAGTAGATGGCGGCATTAATCCTACTACATTAACTGAATGTGTAAAAAATGGTACTAATTTAGCAATAGCTGGAAATTATATCTTTAAAAGCACTAACTATAAAGAGAGAGTTATTAAATTAAAAAATTGCTTCAATTAAATTAACCTGAGCTATAAAAATTGTAAAGTAAACGCTAAAATATCCCCATCTTGACAAGTATTACCCGCCTTTCTTTGGGTTTCTTAAGTTTTTTGATAATTCTAAAAAAAATTTAATTTGATGATATTTTTTTATCAATATTATATGGAAGTAAATTTACTAACTCTTTTGGATCAGAATAATCATGAATATGATTCAGCAAATATTTTAAATAATCATAAGGATTAATCTTATTTACTTTGCAAGTTTCAATAATACTATAAATATTTGCACTAGCTTTAGCACCCTTAGTTGTTGCACAGAACATCCAATTTTTTCTGCCAACTGCAAATGGTTTTATACTACGCTCCGAATCATTATTATCAATACGCAGTCTTCCATCTAAAAGATAATTATTTAATCCTTG
>NZ_RXFM01000068.1 GCF_003953955.1 Candidatus Aquarickettsia rohweri
CTTTTAGATGGAAGACTGCGTATTGATAATAATGATTCGGAGCGTAGTATAAAACCATTTGCAGTTGGCAGAAAAAATTGGATGTTCTGTGCAACAACTAAGGGTGCTAAAGCTAGTGCAAATATTTATAGTATTATTGAAACTTGCAAAGTAAATAAGATTAATCCTTATGATTATTTAAAATATTTGCTGAATCATATTCATGATTATTCTGATCCAAAAGAGTTAGTAAATTTACTTCCATATAATATTGATAAAAAAATATCATCAAATTAAATTTTTTTTAGAATTATCAAAAAACTTAAGAAACCCAAAGAAAGGCGGATAATACTTGTCAAGATGGGGATATTTTAGCGTTTACTTAATAATAAAAACCAACCTGAGCAATTGAAATCATGTAACCTTTTAATGTCTATTAATAGAAGCATCACAAAAAGCATTATAAATATTATAATACTTGTGACTAATATTAACATATTTGATACTGGGGTTTTTAATATAAAAATAATGGGAACTATTAAGCAAGTATAAATTCCTGTTAGTGCGAAACATTTAACACGATTTATCCTGTTGGGGAGTTTAAAAACATTTAGTAATTCTATTAATCTAGAAAACATAATTTTAACATTTTTAAAGTTAATTTTTACCCTTGTGTACAATAAAATACATTCCACTAAAGACTATAAATGAATAGCCTATAAGTGAATATACATGTGGTATGGCTTCTTTTAAAATTAAACAAGCAAATATACCAGTAAAAGGTAATCTTAAATAATCAAAAGGCCCAACTATAGACATGTCAGATAATTTATAAGCTCTAAAAAATGATACCTTATGTAATAAACTTGCCAATCCTGCGGAAAGAATTAGTAATAATGATTGAGTTGTAAACTCTGGCCATTTTGCACAAGACATATTGATATTAAAATTACTAAAAACAAATGAAAATTTGAAAAATGCTAATGGCAGAGCAAAAATTGATGCAAATAGACTTGAATAAAATAATTGTGCTCTAGAATGCTCAGTTTTAGTTAATTTTTTTATAATTACATTATTAATAGACCAAAATAATAATGCTAAAAATGCAAAGTAATGACCTTTATTTATATTTTTTCCAAAACTTTGAAAATCTTCAATAAATATAATTCCTATAATACTACCTAATAGTAAAATAATCTTAGGCAAAGTGATTTTTTCATTAAATACTAATATTCCAGCAATAACCATAAAAACAGGTGTTAATTCTGATATAGCAGCTGCATTGATCACATTCATTACTGATACAGCATAAAACATTGAGAGTGATCCCATTATACTGAAAAACCCTCTTAAGGCATGAAAGAATAATTTTTTAGTTTTTAAATGATGAATAAAGCCTAATTTTAAACATGAACACAATGTTAAAATTAAAATAGTAATTTTATATAAAAAGCCCACTTGATTAGAAGTAAAGCCTAAATTATTTGTTAAAATTTTAACTATAATATATAACAAAGACATAAAAAATGCATTTGCTATCATTAATAAAATACCTGATAAGTGCTTGGAAGGCTTAAAAGAAATAATAGATTTAATCACAAAACTAAAAACTATATAATAAAGTTTTTTATTACTGTATATTCATGGTATATGTCAATATAATTTTATATTGATTATTAAATTTAATAGATTATTAATATAGCTAAATAGTGCAAACTATGGAAGGGTGGCCGAGCGGCTTAAGGCGCACGCTTGGAAAGCGTGTTTACCCTCACAGGTAACAAGGGTTCGAATCCCTTTCCTTCCGCCAGGGTAAAGGGCATGAATAAAAAATGATATTATTATGAATAATTTAAAGAAACCTGAATGGTTAAGAGTAAAGGCTCCAACAGGAGAAATTTTTGAAAAAACTAAAAAGATTGTAAAAGAAAAATCCTTAAATACAGTATGTGAAGAAGCTGCATGCCCAAATATATGCGAATGCTGGAATAAAAAGCATGCAACATTTATTATTCTTGGTAGTGTTTGCACAAGAGCTTGTAGATTTTGTAATATTGAAACAGGCTTGCCAGATAAATTAGATCCACATGAACCCGAAAAAATTGCTAAATCTGTTTTTGAATTAGGATTGAAACATGTTGTTATAACTTCTGTAGATAGAGATGATTTAGAAGATGGAGGAGCTAATCATTTTGCAAGATGTATACTGGAAGTAAAAAATAAATGTTCTGATGTGACTATTGAAGTATTAACCCCTGATTTTTTGAGAAAAGGAGATGTATATAAAATTATTGTAGATGCTAAACCTGAAGTATTTAACCATAATATAGAAACAGTTCCATCTTTGTATCCAAAAATTAGGCCAGGATCAAGATATTTTAATTCTTTAAATTTATTAAGTAATGTAAAAAAATATGATAAAAATATTTTTACAAAATCTGGCATGATGGTTGGTTTAGGGGAGAATTCAGAAGAAGTATTGCAGGTTATGGATGATTTAAGATCTGCAGGTGTTAACTTTTTGACTATAGGTCAGTATTTACAACCTACTTCAAAACATGCTACTGTTAAAAAATATGTTGAACCTGATGAGTTTAAATATTACGAAAAAATGGCAAAAGTGAAGGGATTTGAAATGGTTTCAGCTACCCCACTTACTAGATCTTCTTATCATGCAGAGGAAGATTTTTTAAAATTGAAACAAAAATGTATTAATGAATAGTATTAGGGATAATAAATTTAAAATATTTTATTGGAATAAAAAGCAATGTAAAAAAAATTTAAAAGCATTATTATTTATTTGTATTTTTACTTTGCTAGCTATAGATACTTTAAAATTTAAAATTTTAAATAAAAAATTTTATGATATATCATCATCTACATACTCTGTAATATCTTATCCTATACATTTAATTCAGGATAGATATTATAAATTGAAAAATTATTTCTCAATTGTAAATAGTAAGCAGGATATATATTTAGAAAATCAGCAATTAAAAAAATTAATTCAAAATATAGAACTAATTAAGGAAGAAAATAAAAATCTTAGGCTCTTAGTTAATTTTCAAGATAATTTTCATTTTTCAAAAGTTACTAGTAGAGTTGTAGTTGAATCAATAGATAACTTTGATAAACAGTATTTGTTAAATATTGGACTGCATAATGGGGTTAAAAAGGGATATGCAATAGTAGATGATAGTAAATTAATTGGAAGGATCATAGATGTAAATGATAGATCATCAAAAATGCAATTAATTAGCAGCAATCAATCTAAAATTCCTGTGATGGTTTTGGGTACTGAGTATAGTGGAATTATGAGTGGTGGTAAAAAAGAAGGATATTTAAAGTTATTCTACTTACCTCAACAAGCAAAAATTGATGATAATGCAATAGTTGTGACATCTGGAGAAGGTGGATATATGCCATATGGTATTTATGTAGGTAAAATAAAAAAAATTAATGGACAATTTTTTGTTAAAACATGTTTAAAATGTGAAAATTCTTTTAGATTAGTTAGTGTGTTAAAACCTGAAGAAAATTTTGCTAATGCAAAAATTAAAAACTAAAATAATAATCAGTAAATATGAACTAGAAGTTTTTATTGGCATTTCTCAAGAAGAAAGGACACATAAACAAAAAATCATATTAATAATAGAAATTTTTTTTACAGAGGTGCCACAAGCTATTAATTCTGACAACATTAAAGATACAATATGCTATTATAA
Organism: Candidatus Aquarickettsia rohweri; assembly: GCF_003953955.1. Classification (GTDB taxonomy): domain Bacteria; phylum Pseudomonadota; class Alphaproteobacteria; order Rickettsiales; family Midichloriaceae; genus Aquirickettsia; species Aquirickettsia rohweri. Next base: position 3,705 of record NZ_RXFM01000068.1, read on the forward strand.
CTTATGTAATAAATTAAAGCAGTTTAATAACAAGGTTTACTGCACTATAGAGTTTCTTGCTCAACAAATATTTGAATTGCTAAATAATATAATATATCCTAACAGTTTAAGGTTAGAAGTAAAAAAATTTCCAATGATTGAAAATCTTAAAGGATATATTAGCTTTGTAATTGAAAATTGTGATAAATAACCATTTTATGAAAAGTAAGTTTATAATCATTATAATCATAACAATTTTATTTATTATATTTTTTAAAAAAGATATAGGTCCAATTACACTAGACAATGATAAATTACTTTATACAATATATACAGTATTAGTTTTATCTGCATTAATAATTGCTATATTTAACTCTAAAACTCCATTTAAACAGCTTATAAAAGCTGCTGGAGCTTGGGTAATTATTATAGGCGTACTATTAATAGGATTTAGTTATAAAAGCGAATTAGTAAGGATTTATAATAGGGTTTATGCTAATTTAATACCAGGTAATTATGTCAAAGACAATAAAAAGACCGTTATTGTTTATGCAAATCAATATGGTCATTATTATGTTAATTCTATAACTCAAGGAGCTAATATTAAATATCTAATTGATACTGGGGCAACCACAGTATCATTAACCAGAGCAGATGCAGAAAAAATAGGGATTGATATTAATAAATTAAACTACACTCAAAAAGTTTCAACAGCAAATGGTATTGTATTATCTGCTCCAGTAAAATTGGATTATATTCAGATTAATGATATTATAGTTGAAGATATTAGGGCTTCAGTTAGCCAAGACAATGGCTTAGAAAAATCACTACTTGGAATGAGTTTTTTGAATAAATTAAATTCTTTTGAAGTTTCTGATGACTCATTAAAAATGATTGGAGAATAAGCATTAATAAATAGCTATTTAGTGGGGGTAACAATGTGTGTAAAAAAATTTAATAGACTTTTAATATATTTACTTTATTTTGCTGTATTATTATTTTTATTTAATTTATTAAGAGTTATGGTAAACGATGATATCCAACCACCAATAGCAAAGAAGGATCAAAGTATTTCTAAAAATTTTAATGATGAAAAAATTGATTTTTATTCTTGGTTAAGGGATGAAAACTACCCTAAAATTAATAATAATGAAATATTAGACTATCTTAAATTTGAAAATAATTATTCTAAATATGAGTTATCTAGGTATTCAGATTTAATTGATAAAATATACAATGAAGTTAAAGATAGGATAAATGAAGAAGATGAAACAGTACCAATTAAAATAGATGATTATTACTATTATTCATATATTAGTAAGGACATGGATTATTGGGTGCATTCAAGAAAATACAAATCACTAGAAAATAAAGAAGAAATATTAATAGATGAAAATAAATTAGCTCAAGACCATGATTATTGTAATGTTAAAGGTATTAAAATTAGTCCAGATCATAAATTAATTGCATATGCAGTAGATTATAAAGGTAATGAAGAATATGAAATAAAAGTAAAAAATATAAAACAAGATAAATTGTTAAATGATTATATTCCAAATACATTTGGTGAATTGGTTTGGCATGAAAATAATAAAGGATTTTTCTATATTCCAACTGGTGAAAACTGGAGAGCTAAAAAAGTATTATTTCATAAATTAGGAACTAGTTATGAAAAAGATGTATTAGTTTATGAGGAAAAAGATATAACTTTTAGTGTTAATATTTACAAAAGTAATAGTAAAAAATATTTAATAATTGTTTCTGGAAATAATGAAGAAAATGAAAATTATTTTATTAATTTATCTAAAAATAATTTAGAACCCAAGCTTTTCTATAAAAGAAAAAGTGGTCATAAATATTTTATTAATGATCATAATAATAAATTCTTTATTATAACGAATGATAAAGGTAAAAATTTCAGAATTGCTGAGATTGATAAAGATAATATGAATAAACCATGGAAAGATTTTGTTGCTTATTCAAAAAGTAGATATATTAGAAACTTTGAACTGTACAATCAAAACATGGTTATTACATCTTCTAATAATCATAATGGCCTGCTAGATATTGAAGTAATAAACTTAGAAAATGGATTTTCAAAAAAATTGGCTTTTCCTAATCAAAGCTATCATGTTGATGTTATTTTTACTACCTATGATGCAGATGGTTTTAGATTTAATTATAGTTCGCTATCTACGCCACTTACTATAAAAGAGTATAATTTTAAATCAGGAAAAGAAAAAATATTAAAAGTTGACAAAATTCCTTCAGGATTTGATTTAAATAATTATAAAGTTGAGAGATTATATGCAAAAGCCAGAGATGGCAAAAAAGTTCCCATCTCATTAATTTATAAAAAAGATAAATTTAAATTAGGATCAGATAATCCTTTGTATCTATATGGATATGGGTCATATGGAATATCAATCCCACAGACATTTAGAAAAAATATATTTTCATTAGTTGATAGGGGATTTGTTTATGCCATTGCTCATGTTAGAGGTGGTGATGACTTAGGATATGAATGGTATGAATCTGCTAAATTTCTAAATAAAAAGAATACTTTTTATGATTTTATTGATGCTGCAAAATATTTAATAACTAATAAATACGTAAAAAAAGGAAACATCACTATTATGGGAGGAAGTGCAGGAGGTATATTAGTTGGATTTTGTGCAAATGAAGAACCAGAATTATTTAATACTGTTGTTGCACATGTTCCTTTCGTAGATGTACTTAATACAATGCTTGATGAAAGCTTACCACTTACACCAGGAGAATTTAAAGAATGGGGAAATCCTAAAGAAAAAGAATATTATGATTATATAAAAAGTTATTCTCCATATGATAATGTTAAAAAGCAAAATTATCCCCATTTTTTTATAACAGCAGGATTGAGCGATCCAAGGGTAACATATTGGGAACCTGCAAAATGGGTAGCAAAATTAAGAGAATCTAAAACAGATAAAAATAAAATATTGTTTAAAATTAATATGGATGCAGGACATGCTGGCAAAACAGGAAGATATACACATTTAAAAGAAATTGCTGAAGAATATGCTTTTGTAATTGAAAAAGCAAAGTAATTTAATAAAAAATTTTTATTTAGTTGCATGAAGTTAGAGTTTTGTTAGAATCTCTTATTATTATATGAACAACCCGATATTGACTAATAGTATCCAATTGCGATGGAAAGTTTTAATAGATACTTTAACAATCTAACAATCATTGACGTTTCAATAGTCATTATACATTTTTTTGCATGTATAATGATTGGTTTTTATCACTGGAGAAAAATTAAGACAGATGTAGATTTTTATTCACTTAATTTTGGTAAATCATTACCAACAATTTTAATATGCACCATTTTCGCAACAGCAATTGGTGGTGGCACTATTATGGGGTATGTAAATGAAATTTATAAAAATTCTATAATATTAATCTTTATCATTACTCAACCACTTTACTGGATCATTACAAGTAAAGTGCTTTTATCTGGCATTGATAGAATAAAAGATTGCAAAACTTTAACACAAATAATGAATAAAATATTTGGGAAAATAGGTAAAATTACTAGCTTATATACTTCATTAATAGACTGTATTATTGCTTCTTCAGTGCAAATTATTGCATTCGGACTTCTATGCGAATATTTTTTTCAACTTAATTTTTTAAGTGGCATTTTAATTGGAATTGTAGTTATTAATATATATTCACTTTTAGGTGGATTAAGAGGTGTTATAACTATAGACATAATGCAATTTTTAATCTTTTTCATAGTAATACCAGCTTCATATGTGGT
>NZ_RXFM01000007.1 GCF_003953955.1 Candidatus Aquarickettsia rohweri
AAAATTCATATTTACTTACATTACTTTTTTTATATTCTTCTACTAGCTCTTTCCATTTTTCATTACTTATTCTTTTTTTCTAATAGCATCATTAGCCTCTATTTTTTTAGGCTTTTGTTCTACCACTTATTTTTATTCTTGCCTAGATGCCCTTATTTTAGCGCTTACATTCAAAAAATTTAAATCATAACACTGATAAAAATGGTGAAATTGCAGATCAAAATTTTGATATAATTAAAAATTCTAAAATTAAATCTCTTCAGTATTTAAAACAAGAATTATATATACCTTCTTTAGAAGAAGTTCTAATTAAATTTAAATATATACAATTCATAATTGATTTAAAATCACTAAATACAAAACAGTTAATAGATGCTATAGCAAAAATTTTATCTAAAACTGAAAGCTGGGATAGAGTTATTTTTTACTCTACAAATATTGATCATTACAAATACCTAAATCAAAGATACAAACATGCTAAAAAGTTTGAAGCAAGAGATTATACTAGAAAAAGAAACTTGAGTGTAATTTTAAACAATACATGTAATATACAATTAAATGATCCATGGATAGGATTAGAATTAAGAAGGGATATGATTATCAAAGAAAAATTTCTCCTAGGAGAAGGAGTAAATAAGATTAATATAAAATTATGGAACACAAATGTTATTAATTGCACTAAAAAACTATCAAAAGATGTTAAAATAGTGTTATTTGGAATTAACAATATTAGTGATTATTGCGAATCGATAAAACTAGGAGCATATGCTATACTAACAGATTATCCAAAAAAAATGTTAAACTATAAAAAACAATTAGATCAAAAAAATTTATATATTTGTGACAAACACAAAGATCAATAAGTTAATCTTCAATAACATATGATACCTTAGATTATATAACTAAAAAATAATTCATTAATACTAAATTAACATGTAAAGCACTATACAAGCTAAAGTACAAAATTTATTTTTATTACTTTTATTTCTTTTTTAACAATATATCTTTGCAATATTGAAACATTTTATTTTCTAAATAAATTTGCCCAGATATACCAAGCTTATCCCCAATAATCGCTATAAATTTTATAAAATAATTATTTGTTTCCTCTGCCATCTTTTTTTGCTTAATCGGACTTAAACCTCTTATTGTCTCCAGATTATGCATTCTATCCATCTTTTTGATTAATAACGCTTCATTATCTTCAACTAACTGCAACTTTTTTATTGTATCTTCAAAAGTTAATTTAATATATTGGCCATTTTTAAATCTTTTATTTGTCAATCTATCAACTATTTGAGCAATTCTAAAATTAAATTTCATTTCAATAAGATGTAAATCACACTTAGAATCTTCAATCACATCATGAAGTATTGCGGCGACTATCACATCTGTCTTTAAATATCTTTCCGCCACCATTTCTGCTACTTTAAATGGATGTGAATAAAATGGGTGTTCTCCACTTTTTCTCATAGCATTTCCATGCCACTTTTTAGCAAAAACCATAGATTTTTGTATTAATTTCAAATTAACATCCCTATTTTCCCTTTGAATTATTAATTTAATTTTTTCTAATAGATACTGCGAATATTTACATTCATTTTTAAAATCTTCATATTCTATTCCTAAATCATTATATTCAAAATCTCCTTCCTCTAAAGCTGTATCTATATATGGCAATTTTTCATTTGGATATTGATAATATGCTCCTCTAGTGATTTCTAATTTCTTAAGATAATTTTTACTCATGTTTAGTGATAATAATATTATAAAATAAACCAACCAAAGAGCATAAAATCCAATATAATTCTCCATATATACCAAAAAAAAACTAACAATTGTAAATGATAATGCACCAGATAAACCAAATAGCAACGCAAAACATGAAAATCTTTTATGTATGGGAATATAGTTAAAGCAACTTACTTCTAAACCAAACATTGGCATAGATGGGAGAAGTATTAATAATTGTATAATAGTTAATATATAAATATTTAAGTTATTACTTAACAAATATAGAATAAATGGCAAGAATGTCATAAAAACTATAACTGCATAACTAGTCAATTTTATAGGATGAACCTTTTTAACAAATTTTATAAACATAACTGTGATAAAAATTGAAATTACAGTAACTTTTAAATTTTGTAGTACTATTGAATCAAAGCTCATTCCTAGTTTTATCTTCATAATATCTCCCATATATATGTATGCAATATAAAAGCTTAAAGGAATGACTGAAGAAAATACAAAATACGACAATGCTAATTTTTTATCTATTTTTTCTTTTTGTAAAAAAGAAAAATCTTTGCTTTTGACTTGTTGATTATTTAATTTATCTCTATTTCTTATTCTTTTTTTATAATCAATAAATTCTGGCGTTTCTCTTAATTTAGTCCTTGCGATCAACCCCACAAGTGCAATTATAACTCCAAACCAAAAAGCTAATCTCCAATTTAATGCAAAATATGTAGAAAATAATGCTATAATCAAGGCAACTAAACTACCAATACTTGCACAAATTTCAATTACTCCACTATATATAAATTTGTGAGGTCTTTTAAAAATCTCAGAAACATATAATTGCGCACCAACAATCTCACCCAAAGATGAAAAACTTTGCAAAATTCTACATAATATAACACCAAAACTAGCTAAAATACCAATTTCCACATAAGTTTTAAGATTAGCCATAATAAAGCAAGACAACCCCATTATAAAAGTTGTAATAATTATAGTATGTTTTTTACCTATAACATCACCTATCTTACCAATTAAAACCCCACCTAAAGGCCTAAAAAAAAATGTAACAGATAGTGCAAAAACACCTAATAATTTAGCAACAATAGGATCTGTTTGTGGAAAAAATAAGTCATTTAATAAAGTAGACATGTGAACATATAGCATAAAGTCAAAATATTCAAAAAAAGTACCAATAGAAAGAAGCCCTATTGTATTTTTTTGATACTTTGTAATATTATTGCTCATGCCATTTCCCAAGATAATTTATACCTAAGTAAGTAAAATACAATTTCAATAAAATTGCAAATAAATAAAGTTATCTGCATAGATAATATTTTTATTTATTGGTGCATTTGGAGGGATTAGAACCCACGACCTATACCATCGGAAGGTAACGCTCTATCCAACTGAGCTACAAATGCTAAATATAGTTAATTGATAAAATTTGATAATACTTTGTTCCTTTAGGAGTTTTAAATTCAAAACATTCTTCAATTTTTTTCCCCAACAATGCCTTAGCAAGTGGAGAAGAAATTGATATTAACCCTTTAGAAGCATCTGCTTCGTAATCGCTTACAATTCTATACACTATTTCTTCATCTTTTTCTTCATCTAATAATCTTATTGATGCACCATATTTTATTTCATCACCTTGTAATTTAGAAACATCTATTATTTCTGCTCTTGAAATTTTATCCTCTAATTCAGAAATTTTTGCTTCAATAAAGCCTTGTTTTTCTCTAGCAGCATGATATTCAGCATTCTCAGATAAATCACCATGTTCTCTAGCTTCAGCTATAGAATTAATAACATTAACTCTTTCAACATTCTTTAAATTCTTAAGTTCTAAATTAAGCTTATCTAAACCCTCTTTTGATATTGGAAACCTACTTACCATTTATTTTAATATAAATTTAACTTGATTAAAAAAAACATATATACTATACATTAACAAATGTTGTTTTTAGAAAAGCTTATCACTATTATAGATATATATCAAGTTGAGTAGTCTAAAATTTATATATTTTTAGTGTTTGTAAGATGCGTGTAAAATGCGCTTTAATTTTTAATGGATAAAAATTGAACTAAGTGGGAGGGTTATAAACTTATGGTCAATTCTAATAATAAAATACATCATGTTGATTTACATGTAGGTAAAAGATTAAAACAAAAAAGAATAGAAAAAGGTATTAGTCAAGATGATCTTGCAGGTTCGGTTAACCTAACCTTTCAACAAGTACAAAAATATGAAAAAGCCACAAATAGAATTAGTGCAAGTAAACTTTATGATTTTGCTAAATTTTTAGGAATTGACGTAAAATATTTCTTTGAAGGAATTGATGATTATGTTACTCCAGAAGTAAAAATTAATTATGCATCTGATGTAAATAAAAATTCATTTGGAATCAATATAAAATCAAAAGAAATTGAAAATTTAGTTGAGCATTATAAAAAAATACAAACTGCAGAGGTAAGAAAAAATATATTAACATTATTAAAATCTTTATCTTCATGAAAGCTTGATAGATTCAGTTTAAACTGTTAAGTTCAAAGCTAATTTTCATAAAACACATTTTTATTATGGCATTTGAAGATAGGCTAAAGAACATTATTAAAAAATATAATAGTTTAAACGACAAATTATCAGATCCTTCAAAGATATCTTCTCAAGACTTTGCTAAAATAGCTAAAGAACATTCAGATTTATCTGAAATAAATAAGCATGCTACAAAATATTTAGAAAATTTAGAACTATTAAATGAAGCTGAAGAACTATTAAAAACCAGTGAAGAAAAAGAACTAAAAGATTTAGCGTTAGAACAAAAAAAAGAATCAAAATTAAATTTAGAATCTTTAAAAGAAACACTTAAAATAATGCTAATCCCAAAAGATATTGCAGATGAAAAAGGTGCAATTATTGAAATTAGAGCTGGAACAGGAGGTGATGAAGCAGCTTTATTTGCAAGCACATTATTTAGAATGTATCAAAAATACGCTGAGAATAGAAATTGGAAATTTGAAATTTTATCAGTATCAGGAATTGTACTAGAAGGATGTAAAGAAGCAATGGCATCTATATCAGGAAAAGGAGTATATAAAAGACTAAAATTTGAATCTGGAGTTCATAGAGTACAAAGAGTTCCTACTACTGAATCAAGTGGAAGAATACACACTTCCGCTGCCACAGTTGCAGTATTACCAGAAGCTGAAGACATTGATTTAAAAATTAATGATAAAGATTTAAGAATAGATTCATATAGATCAAGTGGAGCTGGAGGACAACACGTTAATACTACAGATAGTGCAATAAGAATTACACATATACCAACAGGTTTAGTAGTAGTACAATCAGAGAAGTCACAACATCAAAATAAAGCTAAAGCTTTAAAAATTTTAAAATCTAAATTATATGATATTGAAAGAGAAAAACAGAATAAAGAAATTTCAGATTTAAGAAAAGTACAAGTAGGTAGTGGTGATAGATCTGAAAGAATTAGAACTTATAATTTTCCTCAAAATCGAATAACTGACCATAGAATTAATTTAACTACCTATAATTTACAAGAGGCTATACAAGAAAGCAATATAGATCAATTTATTGATGCATTAATCGCCGATGATCAGGCAAAAAAAATATCTCAAGATGATAATGATGAATGATGAATTCAAAATATTTAATTAAAAAAAATTTATTCTTAATAAAATTTTTTATTATTTTAGTTATCATATTAATATTTAAAAACCTTTTAGCTATGCTATCAATTGCTGGAGGAGTATTAGATAGCTTAGTAACAAAGCAAATTATTATTACATCTATTTCATTTTTAATAATTTTTATTTTTTCAATTATTAACATAAATTTTATCTTTACTAACTCCTATTATATATATTTTTTTATACTCTTAACATTACTTATTACTAATTTTATGGGATATAAAGCTATGGGGGCTAAAAGATGGATAAATTTGGGCTTCATTAACATACAACCCTCTGAATTCATGAAAATTGGCATTATTTTAGCATTAGCTAAATTTTTTCATAATTGTCATGTAAATGATATAAAAAAAAATAGGTATCTTATATTTCCAATAGCTCTAGTATTATTACCATCAACAATAATATTAAAACAACCTAATTTAGGCACATCAATTATTATTATTTTAACTGCTATAACTATTTTTTTCATCTCAGGTGTTAAAATTAGATTATTTGTTTATTTATTTATCTCTTCTATCATAAGTTTACCTGTTATTTGGAGATTTTTACATAATTATCAAAAGACTAGAATATTAACTTTTTTAAATCCTCAAACCGATACTTTAGGTGCAGGATATAACATAATACAATCAATTATAAGTATTGGATCTGGTGGAACTTTTGGAAAAGGTTTTTTAAAAGGATCACAAAATCAACTAGATTTTTTACCTGAAAATCATACAGACTTTATATTTGGATCAATTGCAGAAGAAGGTGGATTTATTGTATGCTTAACATTACTATGTGTGTATATATTACTTATACTAACTTTATATTTATTAGCTTTACAATGCTATTCTCAATTTTATAGAATATACGTCCTTGGCTTTGCATCACTTATTTTCTTTCACGTTTTAATTAATATAGGAATGATATCAGGACTTTTACCAGTTGTAGGAGTTCCACTTCCAATACTTTCATATGGAGGATCAAATTACTTAACAATGATGATCGGCGTAGGATTAACTATAAATATTTTTTTTAATAAACATCAAATTTTAGTAAAAGGTACTTAATATTTTTATATTATTACTGTTTAAAAATCATTATCAATAGCTTCAACTATTTACTCTATAGCATATTGTAAATTTACATTTTCTAATTATTATCTTAATGCATCTCACTGAATTTTTTCTCAAGTAAAATGATCTGATTTTTTTGCTCTATTGTTTTAGCATATTTCTGAGATCTTTTTAAAAAGATCTCAGAAAGCTTTTTATCTCCAACTATAATAGAACTTTTAAAATAATGTTTGTTAGCTTCAAAATAATCCTTATTTATATAATATGCATTACCTAATTTTTTCCATATTTCTGGTACTGAACTATAGTGAAATATAACTTCTTTCAATAATTCAATTGCCTTTTTAATATTAATTCTTTTTATAATTAATTGATTAGCTAATTCATATTTAGAAATATATAATTTTGGGTCCTTTTTAGTAACCATTTGATAATAATAATTAGATTGTGATATATCACCTGATTCAAATAATAATTGAGCTTTTGTTATATAATAATAAATATAATTAGGATTTTTTTTAATTAATTTATCAATAATCTCAATTGCTTTTTCAAAATTTTTATTTTTACTATATGCAATACAATTAGCATATAAACAATAATCTTCTTTACAATCATAAATCTTGTTAGTATCTGTAAAAGAGTTAGTGATAGCAAATAATTTTGCTTTAATTATATTAAATTCGTTAATTAATGATTGATTAGGATATTTAGAATTCTTATTTAAAATTACCTTATCATTTACTGATTCAATAAATCTTATGCGTTCACTAGTAAGGGGATGAGTCAATCTATATGAATTTTTAAAAATTGTATATTCGCTCTCTATTCTCTAATTTTTTAAAAAAATTTATCATCTCTTTTTTTTTGAATCCCAAGCTTAAACAAATAATCTAAAGCTAATTTATCTGCAGCATATTCATTATGCCTACTATGCCTTAGGATATCTAAATGTGCCATTTCAGCGCCACCTAAGGCACCTATCGTTGCAACACCAGGTTTATTAATAGAAATACCAATTGCTAACCCTAAAATAGTTGAAAATATAGCTTTCTTTTTTTCTAAATTAATATTTTCTTCAAATTTTAATATGTGACTTTGTTTTATATGAGCTATTTCATGAGCTATTACACCTATTAAGCCTTCTATATTATCAATATTTGATATTAAACCAGAATATACATATACATTTTTATTATCAATAACATACGCATTTATTGTATTTGACAATATAATTTGTACCTTTATACCCCTACCTTGAAGATTTGACACCTTCAAAATAGGAGTAGTCAAATTATCAAAAAAATCAATTACTTCATCATCGTATAATATCTGATCCGAATAACACTTACATATAAAAGTAATATATAAAAATAATACATATATATATTTTTTGATTTTAGTTTTATAAAGAAAAATACTCATTCATTAATATCATCTTGTTCAACTTTTTTATCTGAATTTTCATCAAAATATAAAAGTGCCTCCATATTTTCTTTCACAATTACATCATGAACCTCTTTTCTTAAAACAGTAGAAGATTTTGGCGTTTCAATTCCTAATTTTACTGAATTTTTGTTAATTTCAATAATAGTAATATTTATATCATTATTAATAATAATTGATTCATCTATTTTTCTTGTCAAATATAGCATTTTTAATATATGTTTAAAATTTAACTAATTATAACTTATTTTTTTATTTTGTTATAGACTTAATCTAATAAAATGAATTTATCAAATTTCTCTGTAAATTTCATTTATAACTTTTTAATAATCTTTAGTAGAGTTGGTTGCGTAATGATGTTTACACCAGGCATTGGCGAACATCTTATTAATACTAGAATAAGATTGTTATTTGCAATTATCCTAAGCTCTATTTTATTACCTATCATATTTCCATCTAAATTAATTATAATACCTGATAGCTCAATACAATTGTTTTTGAACATATCAGGTGAGATTATCATAGGGTTATTTATAGGATTATTTCTTAAAATAATTGTATCAGTTGTAAATATATTTGGATTTGTAATTAGTAACTCTATGGGACTTTCTGCAGCAACACTTGTAGATCCTTCACAATCATCTCAACAAGGCACATTACTTGGAAATTTTTTTACAATTTTAGCTATAGTTTTAATCTTTGCCACAGGAATTGATCATATTGTCATTAATAGCTTAGCATTAAGCTATAAAACATTCCCTATATTTAGTTATGCTGAATTTAATTCTGATTACACTCAATCTATAATGAAAGCTGTTAATGAAGTATGGATCATTAGTATAAAAATGGCTTCATCCTTTATTATTATCAGTTTATTAATAAATATTGGTAGTGGTATTTTATCAAGACTAATGCCACAACTTCATATATTTTTTCTAATAATACCTATACAATCATTAATTGGATTTTTATTTCTTTCTATTACAATATCAACATTGATGATTTGGTTTATTGAAACATATAAAAATTATATAAATAATCTATTTATCTAATGTCTGAATTACAACAAGAAGATAAATCACAGAAAACCGAGCAACCTACTCCCAAAAAAATAGAGGATGCTAAGAAAAAAGGTAATATACCTTTATCAAAAGAATTTAACAGCTCTATACTTTTTATATTTATTGCAATACTAATAATACTTATAATACCTAAAATTAGTATAAAATATCTAAGCAATCTTTCTTATTTTATTGAACAACCAAATCAAATTATTTTAAGCACAGCTACTATAAAGCATTTAATTACACAGGTATTAATTACTTTATTCTTTATTGTTTCAATTCCTCTTTTGTTTTGTTTCATAGCAGCTATTCTTGGAAACTTACTTCAAAATGCTGTGCTATTTGTTCCTGAATTTATCAAATTTCAACTTAATAGAATTTCTATTATTTCAGGATTTAATAAAATCTTTTCATTTAACTCAATTGTTGAATTAATTAAAGGCTTATTCAAAATCTTGATTATAAGTATTGCTATTTATCTAACAATAAAATCAGAAACATATAAATTTTCTATCCTACACACATTGAGTATGTTAGAAATATTAGATTTTTTTAATCAATCTTTGCAACAAATCTTTATCTCTGTTTGCATTATTATGTTTTTTTTGGCAGCTATTGATCTTATTTATCAAAGAAATAAATATATCTCAAATTTAATGATGAGTAAGGAAGAAATTAAAAAGGAACTAAAAGAAAGTGAAGGTGATCCTCAAATAAAATCAAAATTAAAAAGTTTAAGAAATAAAAAATTAAGAGAAAGAATGATGTCAAAAGTACCAAATGCTGATGTTGTAATAACAAACCCCACTCATTATGCTGTTGCTTTAAAATACTCCCCTGATGATGATTCTGCACCTGTAGTTGTTGCAAAAGGCTTAGATAATATTGCTCTTATAATTAGGGAAATTGCCGAAGAAAATAATGTTCCTATATACGAAGATCCACCACTAGCTCAAACTCTTTATAAAACTGTTGAGATTGATGAAGAAATTCCTTTCGAACATTACAAAGCTGTTGCAAAAGTAATAACCGAAGTAATGAAATTAAGAGGGAAAAGGTTTGATGCTTAATAAACATTTTTATTACCAAAGCTAGATTTAACTATTTCTTGAAATTTTTTATCTATTTTATTTTTTTACTTCATAAGTATGTATTTTATAATGATTTATTTTTATATTAAGGTTATCATTATTAATAAGAGTTTGGCAAAGTTGAGGAAATGAAGAGTTCTTTACTAGAAACTGATAGATTATATATAAAAATTCCTAAAATAACAAGTTTGGATAATTGGTATAATTTGCAATGCGATCATCAAGTAATTAAATATATAGGAAATGGCAAATCTTTAAGTAAATTGCAAATCAAAAAAAATTTATATAAAAATATTGAATACTTTAAAAAATATAACTACTCATTTTTTGATATAAATTTAAAAAGTAATAATAATTTCATCGGCATAGCAGGCTTATTTAATTTAGAATTCAATGAAAAAAATAAAAATATCGAAATAGGATATATATTTAATAAAAATTCTTGGGGACACGGATTTGCAACAGAATGTATGAAACTGTTAATTGATTATGGATTAAATAAAATAAAATTAAAAAATATATATGCTTGTTGCCATAAAGATAATAAAGCATCTAAAAACGTTATAAAAAAATGTGAAATGAACTATGTAAAGAAATATAAGTATAAAGGAATAATTGATTGCAATCTTTATATAATCTAAATTTATATAAGTATCTTTATTTGAAGTTTTAATTAAGTTTATATAATTTTATATGAATCTGGTGTAGAGAATATCTTTTTCAACACCTCATTATTTAAATTGTGTCCAGCCTTATTTGCTTTTATATTACCAACAATACGATACCCCGATAAAAATAAATCTCCTATACAATCTAATATTTTATGCTTAACAAACTCATCTTTACACCTAAGGCCATCAGAATTCATAATCCCATTTTCATTTAAACCAATCGTATTCTTAAGAGATGCACCCATAGCAAGGCCATTCTTTTTTAAAACTTCAACCTCATTGTAAAAACCAAAAGTTCTAGCATTTCCTATTTCTTTTTCAAATTGACTTGAATCTGATAGAGTATAATTTTGATGACCTATGGACTTATGATCAAAATCAATATCAAAATCAATTTGAAAATCGTCTGAAGTATCAATTATTATTTGTTTACCATCTTTATCAACAGAAATTGTATTTAAAATTTTCAAATATTTCCTTTTTTTTGATTGTTTTTGTATACCGGAACTTTTAATAAGATTTATAAATTCCTTAGAACTACCATCCATAGCAGGAACTTCAGAACCAGACACCTCAATCAAAGCATTGTCTATATTCATACCCCACAATGCAGCCATTATATGCTCAATTGTTGCAACTTTTACCCCACTTTCATTAGAAATTTCTGTGCATAATTTTGTGTTAGAAACATTAAAAAATTTTGCATCTATTATATTATTCTCACTAATATCAGATCTTTTAAAAACTATTCCTGAGTTCTCTTTAAGTGGAGATATGGAAAGATTGATCATCTCACCACTATGCAAGCCAATACCTGAAATAACTTGCTTGCTACATATAGTTTGCTGATAACTCATTTAATAAATCCATATTACTTTTAATATAAGTAATACCCTTATTTATAAGCTTTATTAAATAAAATAATATTACAAATTATTGCAATATATTTTTTTTTTAAAATTAACCTGAGCTGCAGATAAGAATTGCTCTATAAAAAGCTAGAATGCCACTATACAGCAATATTTAGCACAGTTAAGAACAACGATATAGTCATTGCGAGGGCACAAATTGCTCGTGGCAATCCAGGAAAATTATCAACAAACATAAATATAGCAACAATCATTGCGAGGATGCGATAGCATCCGTGGCAATCCAGATATAGAATCTTCTTCATTATTATAAGATTTGCTATAAATTTCTTATTTTTTATCTGCAGTTCGGGTTATATTATTACACCATACATTAAATTTTAAGATTATCATAAGCCGCAATCACATTCTTTGGTAATATTTTTGAAATTTCCTCATATTCAATTTCGTGAGCCATATGAGTTAGAACTGCCAATTTCGGTTTAATCCTTTCTATGAGCAATAAAGTTTTTTCAAGATAAGAGTGAGTAGGAGCATAAGAGTATCTCATACAATCAACTATCCAAACATCTAAATTTTCTAATTTTTCAAAAGATTTCTCAGGTATTTCATTAAAGTCAGTAGAGTAAGCAATATTTTCTAACCTTATACCTTGTGAAATAATAGACCCATGGATTTGATCAAAAGCACTCACGTTAATATCACCTATTTTTTGAAATTTTTCTAATTTTATCCTTTTTAATAATGAATAATATAATGGAGAATTATTTTTGAAAATATAATCATATCTTTTGCTCAAACTTTTAAAAGTGCTATCGTCTATATATGCATCTATTGGCTTTTTATCTTTACATAACCTTCTAATATCATCTATTCCTGCAACGTGATCAGAATGATCATGAGTATATATAACTGCGTCAATTTCTATTATATGATTCTCCAAGCATTGTTGTCTCAAGTCAGGAGATGTATCAATTAATATTTTGGTATCTTTATATTCAACAAATATTGATGGTCTTTTTCTTTTATTTTTTTTATTCGTAGACTTACATACAAAACAATCACAATTTATGCAAGGAACACCATGCGAGTTCCCACATCCTAAAATAGTAATTTGCATTTTTATTTAAACTTTAGCTTTGTTAAATAGATTAAAAAAGTTTTTTGTAGTTATGTCTATAAAATTATTTAAATCTAAGTCTAATAATTTGGCCATAAATTCTGCAGTATATTTTAAATATGCTGGCTCATTATCTTTACCTCTCATTGGCACTGGAGCAAGATAAGGTGCATCAGTTTCTAATAAAATTTTTTCAACTGGTATTTTTTTAAAAATTTGTTGAATATCTTTTGCATTTTTAAAAGTGACAATACCTGAAGCTGAAATATAAAATCCCATATCAACACATTCATTTGCAAGCCACTGACTAGCAGTAAAGCAGTGAATTACACCAGAAAATTTTTTAATTTTCATATACTTTTTCAAAATCTCAACAGTATCTTTATCTGCTGACCTGGTATGAACTATTATAGGCAACTTAGATTCTTGAGCAGCAATAATATGTTCAATAAAACTCTCTTTCTGCACTTTCTCATTATCTTTTGAATAGTAATAATCTAATCCTGTCTCTCCAATACCAATTACTTTTGGTTTATTAGTGAATTTTAATATTTCTTCTGCCTTAATTACACCCTCTTCAACTAAATTAAGTGGATGATTACCGATAGAACAAAAAATCTTATTATGAGATTCAGATAATTTATATATTTTATCAAATCCGCTAATCTTAGTGCATATTGTTTGCATTAAACCAATATTGTTATCAAACGCTCTTTGAATTACAGATTCTAAATCTCTGTTTAGTACCTCAAAATCAAGATGACAATGTGAATCAACTAACATTATTTTTGATCTGCATCTTTAAAAATCATAAATGCATCTTCCCAAGAACCATTTGTAGCTGATTTTGCATATTCAGTTACTCTATTTTCAAAGAAATTCGTATGCTCGGGAGCATTAAGGATTTCGTCCAACCATGATAGAGGATTTTTTTGGATTTTATATATAGGATTCAATCCTAATTGTTTAAGCCTCCTGTCAGCTATAAACCTAATATAGCTTTTTATATCATGCTCATCCATTCCCTCAATTGCCCCATCAAACTTAAATGCTAAATCAATAAAAGCATCTTCATGTTCAACAATATCTTGACATGCTTGATAAAGAAAATCTTTTAATTCGTCGTTCCAAACTTCACTATTTTCACTTATAAAAGTTTTAAATAATTTAATTATTGAAAGAGTATGCAAAGTCTCATCTCTTACAGACCAAGCAACAATTTGTCCCATACCTTTCATTTTACCAAATCTTTGAAAATTAAGCAACATTGCAAATGAAGCAAACAACTGAAGCCCCTCTGTAAATGCCCCAAAAACTGCCATAGTTTTCGCTATATCAATTTTAGAATCAACATTAAACTGCTGCATGTAATCATATTTATCTTTCATTTCTTTGTATTTCATGAAAGCTTGATATTCAACCTCTGGTATTCCTAATGTATCTAGTAAATGAGAATAAGCATCAATATGTATAGTTTCCATATTAGAAAAAGCAGAAAGCATCATTTGAACTTCTATAGGTTTAAATATTTTAGAATAATGATTCATATAACAATTATTAACTTCAATATCTGCTTGAGTAAAAAACCTAAATATCTGAGTTAAGAGATGCTTTTCTTGCTCAGAAAGTTTTTTTCTCCAATCTTGTACATCATCTGCCATTGGAACTTCTTCAGGCAACCAATGAATTTGTTGTTGTTTTTTCCATGCATCATATGCCCAAGGATAATGAAATGGTTTAAATATAGGTTCAGCAGTAAGTAAAGACATAAATAGTATTATTTTATTATTATCTACACAATATATAGTTTTTTTTCATTATTTTTACAATATATAATTTTATATATTTTAATATAAAATTATATATTTAAATTTATCTATTGCATAAAGACTTTTTTGTGATAATTTACTTAAAATTTTGCATCTAAGGAACGATTTTTATGCCGAATATAGTAATTGGTGTCTCAGGCCCTTCAGGATCAGGCAAAAGTTTATTTGCTAAAAGCATATCACAGAACTTTAATTTAAATACTGAAGTAGCAATAATTAGTGAAGATGGTTATTATAAAAATCGTCCTGACCTAACATTTGAAGAAAGATGTATTCAAAATTATGATCATCCTGACGCCTTTAAACATGAGTTACTTTCTAAGCACTTATCAGACCTTAAATCAAATAAAACTATTAACGTCCCTCAGTATAACTATACTTCTCATTTAAGAAAGAAACAACAAGAATAATGCCTTGCTCAGTAATAATATTAGAAGGAATACTATTACTTGCAGATACTAAAATCCGCGAGCTTACTGATATAAAAATTTATATGGACTCACCTTTAGATATTTGCTTATCTAGAAGAATATATAGAGATTCTGTCGAAAGAGGAAGAGATATTGCTTCTGTAATAACTCAATATAACAATCACGTAAGACCTATGTATTTTAAATTTATAGAACCTTCCAGAAAATATGCTGATATGATAGTTCCAAAGGGTGTAAAAAACCAAATTGCGATTGATATAATTCAAGCAAAAATTGCTAAACTAATTGATAACAAATAAAAAATGCAATATTTTCACTGTATACTAACCATTATCTTATCACTAACAGTAGCTTTTATATTAAGTAATAATAAAAAAAATATAAATATCAAAGCTGTTATAACTGGTTTGTTTTTTCAATTTCTTTTTGCAATTACTCTTTTTAAGATACCAGCTATATCTACAATATTTTTAGGATTTAACAATGTTCTAGAGGCTATTGCCAAATCAACCACTCACGCAGCAACTTTTGTCTTTGGGGGACTTGCAAATCCACCTGAAAAATCAGGACTTGGGTATATACTTGCATTTCAAGGCTTTCCAGTATTAATTACAATATCCGCATTATCCT
The DNA here is from genome assembly GCF_003953955.1 of Candidatus Aquarickettsia rohweri. Taxonomy (GTDB): domain Bacteria; phylum Pseudomonadota; class Alphaproteobacteria; order Rickettsiales; family Midichloriaceae; genus Aquirickettsia; species Aquirickettsia rohweri. Next base: position 15,673 of record NZ_RXFM01000007.1, read on the forward strand.
CAGTATTAACATATTGGAAAATATTACCCTTTATTATAAATATATTCTCTTTTGTATTTAAAAGAATATTAAACATTGGAGGAACTTTAGGATTTGCAGTTTCAGCAAATATATTTTCTGGAATGAGTGAGACACCCCTTGTAATTAATAATTATTTAAAACGCTTTACACATAGTGAGATTTTCTCACTTATGGTTTGTGGAACTTCTGCTGTAGCAAGTTCAGTTATGGTACTTTATTCAATGATTTTAAAACCACTTACACCCAACCCACTAGGACACATTATAACTTCTGTTTTAATCAGTATACCTGCATCATTAGTTGTTTCCAGAATCATTGTGCCTGAAACATCAGAAGTATCAGAAGGAAAAGATGCAAATTATTCTTCAGCAAAAAATACATTAGATGCACTATACACAGGTATTATTGATGGAGGCAAGGTGATTATTACTATACTTGCAATGTTAATTGGCTTTGTTGCTTTAATTGACCTTACTAACCAATTAATTGGCGCTTTAAATCCTACTGATTATGATATCACAATTCAAAAAATTTTAGGATGGGTTATGTACCCTATTGCTTGGATAATTGGCATACCATCAGATGAAGCAGTTATTGCTGGCTCTCTTTTAGGAACAAAACTAATATTAAACGAAATTATTTCATTTCAAGAGTTAGTTAATATTAGCTCTACTTTAAGCTTTAAAACTAACATAATGATGATATATGCTCTATGTAGCTTTGCTAATTTAGGAAGCATAGGAGTTATGATTGGGGTTTATGGCACTTTAATACCAGAACGTAAAGCAGAAGTTATAAAGTTAGGATTTAAAGCAATTGTAGCTGGAACTTTGGTAAATCTTTCAACTGCTAGTATTATAGGTGCATTAATTTAAAACAATTGCTTATGTATTATCATAATGACCGTATAGAAGATTGATAATAAATACTTTATTATATCTCTAAATAATTATTAATAACCACATACTAATAATTGTCACAACAAAATCACTTAATAGGTGTGATTGACCCAGAGATATAATCATTATTACATTTTTTGGATTATCATATTATAATCATCATCTCCTTTTACAATAACAAACAAAAAAAATGAATTGCTATAAATAATCTATATCAACTATAGTAAAAGGTGAATTATCATAAATTATAAAAAATCTTAAAAAAATTTTTTTTCTTAACCTAATCTTAACATTTCATCAGTATAATCAATAAATAGAAGAGATTAGCTTTAGGAAGATATTTGATTTAAGGGGAATATTCCCCTTAAATCAATTCATATTTATTTAATATTACCATTCATTTACTTACTAAATTCAAAATGCAACTCTTGATTAGTAGCATTATATATTAATTATATTTAATTTGAAATATAGTTATGAAAGGTATTTATGGGAATTTTTGATAAATTAATCAGGGCATTTAAACCTAAAAAAGAGAGTTTAAGAGAAAAATAAAACAAAATAAATTCATGGGGAAAAACTTTTCCAGAAGAGGAAAAAAGTTCAGTTAATTTTAAAGAAGAGTTAGCAAAACTAAAAACTGAAATTCAGAATTATGGATTTGGAGAAAAAAATCCTTTAGAAAAACTTGATGAAAAAATTATACAACTTCAAGAAAGACTTAAAAGTAAAACAAAGCTATTAAAAAGTGCACGGACCCAAGAAGCCATATCTGAACGAACCTCAATTGTAAGCAAATTACAAGAAGAATTAGCTAGCTTACAAACTAAAAGAACTGAAATTTCAGAAAAAATAAAACAATATAATACTTTAGTTAAAGAACAGGATAAAGAATATCAAAAATTTTTAGATAAAACAGAAGAAAGATTAGATAGCAGCATACAGAGGAAAGATCGCGGAATTGAAAAAATGGGCAAGGAAATTGACAGTGTATCACAACAGGTAGATAATAAAACAAACTCACTTCAAAATGATCTTGAAAATAAACCTAAAACACAAGAAAATAAAATGACTAAAGATAGTCAGAAAAAGCTTGATAATCTCAAAAAATTATATGAAAAAATAAGCAATAGTAAAGATAATGTAGTGAGAAATAAGGATGGTACAATAATTTCTAAAGACAGATTTTTAGAAAAAATACAAAAAAGCATGGAAAGCATCCAGAAAGAAAGCTCAAAAGTTATTGGTAAATTTACAAGTAAATTAAATAGTGAAAAATCAAATGTAAAACAATATCAAGGTAGACAGTAAGTACAATAAATTTCTTTTACTTTTTTTTAATAGGTTAGTATTATTATTACTATAAAAATTATAATAACCTCAAGTGAACTCAAATTTATTCCAAAGAGAATGTAAATTTTTTTATAGTGTTGATGAACAAGGAAAACATCCAAAATCTCATTTACCTGAAATTGCATTTTTAGGCAGATCAAATGTCGGAAAATCCAGTTTAATTAATGCACTTGTTAATAGAAAAAACTTGGTAAGAACATCAAACACACCAGGAAGCACAATAAAAATCAATTATTTTAATCTTGCCGATAAAATAACATTAGTAGATTTACCAGGGCATGGATACACAAAAAGATCTAAAGAACTAGTTAATAAATTAAGCTATTTAATAGAAGGTTATATAAGTAACAGAGAAAATTTAAAAATGATTGTACTAATAATTGATTCAAGACGTGGGATAAAAAAAGAAGATGAATTATTGTTGAATTTTTTTCAAAGTAAAAGTATTAATATATTATTAGTACTTAATAAAATTGATAAATTAAAAAAATCTGAATGTGAGTTTATAATGAGTTCTACAAAAAACATATTAAAGATTTTAGATATATCAACAGAAATTATTGCTGTAAGTTGTACTAAAAAGACAGGTATACAAAATTTAAAACAAAAAATAATTCATAGTATAAATAATTCATGAATAATATAGAAAAAGCTTGTGTAGAAAAAAATTTAAAACTTACTAGTCAAAGAAGAATAATTGCAGAAGTTTTATCAAATTCAAACGATCATCCTGATGTTGAAGAACTATACGCTCGAGCTAATAAAATTGATTCAAAAATAAGCCTTGCAACAATTTACAGAACTTTAAGTTTATTCGAACAATTTGGCCTTATAAAAAAACTAGAAATTGGAGAAGGTAAAGCTAGATATGAAGAATTCAAAAAGGCTAATGAACATTTTCATTTAGTAAACATGGAAACTGGCGATATAGTAGAATTTAAAAATAAAGAATTAGAAAAATTAAAAGAAAGAATTGCTAAAAAACTTGGATTTAAATTAGTTAATTCAAAGCTTGAACTATACGGAGTTCCTATAAAGAAATAATTAATATGGGAGAATGCATACATTGTGGCCAAGAAACCATAAAAGATGAGAAATTTTGTTGTGTTGGCTGTAAAAGTGCACACTATCTAATTAATAAATTAAATTTAAAAGACTATTATAAATATTGTAGAGAAATTTACAATACTTCTCCCCCCAAAGCGTCTGAATATAAAAATGAAATAAACTTCATAGATGAGGTAATTACTAATAATCATGGTAGTCACACAATTAACTTACTAGTAGATGGGATATCATGTGGCTCTTGTGTTTGGTTGATTGAAAATTCATTAAAATCTTTAAATAAAATTATATCTGCAAAGTTATCAGTTTCAACGAATAGGCTTGAAGTTATATGGAAAGGTTCAAAAAAATATATAAATAAAATAATAAATTTACTTGTAAATTTAGGTTACCAGATTTCACCTTATGATATAAAGCTACTCAATGATCAAGAAAAACAAAGCGAAAAAGAACTACTTAAAGCCATCACTATCTCAGGCTTTGCAACTGCACAAATTATGGCTTTTGCATTCGCAGTATGGATAGGCAACTATACTTACTCTATGGGGGAATATTTAAGATATATATTCCACTTAGTTTCTGGAATTATTGGAGTACCATCAATTATCTATGCTTCCAGAATTTTCATTATCTCTTCATACAAAACTTTAAAAGCACATAAAACAAATATAGATATCCCTATTTCGATTAGCATTATTGCAACACTTTTAATTAGTATCCAAGAAACTATCAGGATGAGTGATTATGTATATTATGATGCAGCAGCAAGTTTAACTTTTTTGCTCCTGGTAGGAAGATATTTAGATTTAAAAGCAAAGAATAAAGCAAAAGAAGGCATAAGAAAAATTATGTTTCAGCAGCCAAGCATAGCAAATGTAATTAAGCCTGATGGAACCATCAGTATTGCAGCGAAATCAGTAAAGCCAAATGATATAATATTAGTTAAAGCAGGTGAAAAATTTCCAGTAGATGGAGTTATTATTGATGGAGAAAGCGAGGTTGATAACAGTATAATATCAGGAGAGAGCAATCCAATAACTGTAAGTAAGCACAGCTTTATATATGCAGGGACAATTAATTTAAATAATACACTTAAAGTTCAAGCTAAAAACACTGGGAAGCACACTACATTATCGGAAATAATTAGACTTGTAGAAGTAATTGAAAAAAACAAATCAAAATTTGTTAAACTTGCAGATAAATTAGCCCAATATTTCACACCTATAATACTATTTCTATCTCTTATTACTTTTACGATTTGGTTTAAAACTGGAGTAATGAATGCCACTTTAAACGCTGTCACTCTTTTAATAATAACCTGCCCTTGTGCAGTTGGCTTAGCAGTCCCTATGGTGCAAATTATTGCATTTTCAAAATTAATTAAAGAAGGAATTTTTATTAAAAAATCCGATTTCCTGGAGAGATTAAAACAAATAGACACTATTGTTTTTGATAAAACTGGTACTCTAACATATGGCAAACCAATATTGTTAAATTTTGAAGATCTATACGATGAAGATAAATTATTTATTGCATCAATAGCATCTAAAAGTGGACATATTTTATGCAATGCAATTAATAAATATTATAATAGCCAAAGCTTGTTAGATTTAAAGGTACTCGAGACAAAAGGTAGAGGACTTTACGCAAAATATAAAAATGATGAATTTTGGTTAGGAAATAAATCATGGTGTAAAGTAGTAAGTGAGAAAAGCAAAGATGACTATTTAGAAGTTTGGTTTAGAAAAAACAACGAAGCACCTAAAAGACTAATTTTCAAAGATGAACTTAGAACAGAATCTAAACAAGTTATGCAACATTTAAAAAAAGATTATGATTTGCATATACTATCTGGAGATAAAATTTATAATGTAGAGAAAACAGCCAAACAGCTAAATATTAAAAATTATTATGGAGAAAAAAGCTATAAAGAAAAATATGAATTTATAAAAAAATTATCAAAAAATGGTAAAAAGGTTTTAATGATAGGAGATGGACTAAACGATTCTATTGCCTTAAAATCTGCCTTTGCATCTCTTTCACCAAAAAATTCCATTGAGATTGCCAAATATGTATCTGATTCAATATACAATGGCAATTTAATTAATATCTTAACTATCATACAAGCATCTAAGACATCCGTTAAATTAATCAAGCAAAATTTCTCCATGTCTATAATCTATAATTGCATGGCCATACCACTTTCTATAATGGGAAAGGTCAACCCTATTTTTGCAGCTATATTTATGTCTATTTCATCTATTACTGTTATATTTAACTCTTTAAGATTTAAGGTAAGAAAGAAATACATTAATCCTGGATTGCCGCGAGCACTATGTGCTCTCGCAATGACAATATAAACACCCCCGAAGTAAGCGCTAAAATAAGGGCATCTAGGCAAGAATAAAAATAAGTGGTAGAACAAAAGCCTAAAAAAATAGAGGCTAATGATGCTATTAGAAAAAAAGAAAAAAAGAATAAGTAATGAAAAATGGAAAGAGCTAGTAGAAGAATATAAAAAAAAGTAATGTAAGTAAATATGAATTTTGTAAGCAAAAGAATGTGCCGAGAAGTACATTTTATAAATGGCACAGAATTCTTGTAGGAAATAAAAGAAATACAGTAAAAAATAAATTTATACCAATAAGAGTGAAAGAATGCGAAGAAGAAAGAAGTGAAGAAATAAAATCAGAGATGATAATAGAAAGTAAAAAGGGGATAAGAATAGGGTTTAATAAAGGATGCAAAATAGAAGAGATTAAAGCGATAGTAGGAATTTTAGAATGTTAATAGGAAGTATAAGAACCAAAATATTTATATATAATCAAGCATGTGATATGCGCAAATCAATAGATAAGCTTAGTCAGGTAG
>NZ_RXFM01000069.1 GCF_003953955.1 Candidatus Aquarickettsia rohweri
CTACAAGAATTCTGTGCCATTTATAAAATGTACTTCTCGGCACATTCTTTTGCTTACAAAATTCATATTTACTTACATTACTTTTTTTATATTCTTCTACTAGCTCTTTCCATTTTTCATTACTTATTCTTTTTTTCTTTTTTTCTAATAGCATCATTAGCCTCTATTTTTTTAGGCTTTTGTTCTACCACTTATTTTTATTCTTGCCTAGATGCCCTTATTTTAGCGCTTACATTACTAGATACTTGCAAATTAGAGTAATTTGTTTGGTAACCAATCATCCACATCTCCCCAAAATTATCTACAATCTTTGGATTTAAATTATTTAACGGCCCTGCTTTCAAACCATTAATCTTAAAAGATATATCAAAAGGAGTATTTTTAATGATTTCATAATCATCAAAAGTATATTCAATTGGTAAAACACTAAATATTACAGATTTTTTATCTAAAAAATTCGTAATTAATTTATAGTGAACATACCATACCACACCTATACACATTGCTACTAACAAAATAAATATAGGAATTATAATTTTAAAATATCTACTCATTTTTAATCTTAAAAACATTTGATCTAATGGTGGGTCTGGGTGGATTCGAACCACCGACCTCACGCTTATCAGGCGTGCACTCTAACCAGCTGAGCTACAAACCCATTAATAAATTTAAATAACTGAAATATATGTTCTATTTTTTTTCCCAGATGAAAAATTAACCTTACCATCAATAAGAGTAAAAATAGTGTGGTCTCTACCTATCCCTACATTATTCCCTGGATAAAACTTTGTACCACGTTGGCGAACTATTATATTTCCTGGAATTACTGATTCACCACCAAATTTTTTAACTCCTAGCCTCTTACTATGAGAATCTCTACCATTCTTCGAACTACCACCAGCTTTTTTCGTTGCCATATTATTTTTCCTCTATATTAGTTACTCTTAAGATTGTGATATTTTGTCTATGACCTTTTTTTCTTCTATAGTTTTGACGTCTTTTCTTCTTGAAGACAATAATTTTCTTATCTTTACCTTGTTTTAAAATTTCTGCTTTAACATTTGCAGATTTTACAAATGGTTCTCCAATTTTTATCTCATTTCCTTTATCATTGTTATATAAAGCAACGATATTAGTAAAATTCACTTTATCACCAAGCTTGCCATCTAAGCTATCTACTTTAATGACATCACCAGGCTTAACGTGGTATTGTTTACCACCTGTTTCTATTACAGCTAACATTCATTAATGATCTTAAGTTAAAGTCATATTTTTAACTTCATATAACTTAAAAGTCAATCAAAATTACTGCTTAATCTGCCTTTAATTTTATGAAATATTGATATTATTGCAATAAGTATTGAGAAATAAATTTATAAAAAGACTTCTCATCTTCATATTGAGAGTTTGAGATTATTTCATTTATATGATCGTTCTCTAATTTTTCTACCTCTAAAATATCAATTGCATAATCACTAACAATTTCACAAGCATTTAAACTATTATCAAATCTCAAAAATGATTTTGAAATAATAAAATATGGTATAAAACTTCCATTCTTGTAAATTGATACAACCCCTTCTTTTAGTAAACTAATATAATTTTCATGATCAGGAAGTAACTCAAAATCACCTAATTCAGCATGCAGAGATATTTTAAATTCTTGAGTATCATTTACAATACCTTCAGGTGTTATAATTTTTAAACTTATTTTTTTCTTATTCATAAGCTATTAAATTAAACTAATTTTTTTGCTTTTTCCAACGCCTCTTCTATACTTCCCACCATATAGAATGCAGCTTCAGGAATATCATCATATTTTCCATCAACTATATCTTTAAAACCCTTTATAGTATCTTGAAGAGCTACAAATTTACCAGGTGACCCGGTAAAAACTTCTGCAACATGAAACGGTTGAGATAAAAATCTTTGTATTTTTCTAGCTCTAGATACAATTAATCTATCACTTTCAGAAAGCTCATCCATACCTAAAATTGCAATTATATCTTGTAATGATTTATAAGTTTGTAATGTCTTTTGCACTTCTCTTGCAACTTTATAGTGTTTTTCTCCTATAATATCAGCAGATAAAGCCTGCGATGTACTATCTAAAGGATCTATAGCAGGATATATACCTTGCTCAGCAATTTGCCTACTTAGAACAGTTGTAGCATCTAAATGAGCAAATGAAGTAGCTGGAGCAGGGTCTGTTAAATCATCTGCAGGAACATAAATCGCCTGTACTGACGTAATTGAACCAGTTTTTGTTGAAGTAATTCTTTCTTGCAAATTTGCCATCTCTGTTGCAAGTGTAGATTGATACCCTACAGCTGAAGGTATTCTGCCCAACAAAGCAGAAACTTCAGCACCAGCTTGGGTAAATCTAAAAATATTATCTACAAAAAATAATACATCTTGCTGCTCTTGATCTCTAAAGTATTCGGCAATTGTAAGACCTGTAAGAGCAACTCTCGCTCTAGCGCCAGGAGGCTCATTCATTTGTCCATATACTAAACTCACTTTAGAATTTGAAATATTTTTTTCATCTATAACCTTTGAATCTATCATTTCATGATATAAATCATTACCTTCTCTTGTTCTTTCTCCTACTCCTGCAAAAACTGAATAACCTCCATGAGCTTTAGCAATATTATTAATTAATTCCATTATAAGAACTGTTTTTCCAACACCAGCTCCACCAAACAACCCTATTTTACCACCTTTTACATATGGAGCTAATAGATCAATAACCTTTATTCCTGTAACTAAAATTTCTGTTTCTGTTGATAAAGATTCTAACTGAGGAGATTTATTATGAATTGGTGCAAAATTTTCACTCCCAATTTCACCTTTTTCGTCTATCGGATTGCCAATAACATCCATTATCCTACCTAGTGTTTCTCTACCTACAGGTACTGTAATTGGACTTCCAGTATCACTAACTTCATCTCCTCTTTTTAACCCATCGGTCAAATCCATTGCAATAGCCCTAACCACACCTTCTCCTATATGCTGTATAACTTCAAAAATTATTTCCCTATTTTTATCTTTATATTTTAAAGCACTTAAAATTTCAGGCATATCATTATCAAATTTAATATCAACTACAGCACCAAAAATTTGTAATATTTTTCCTTTATTCATATTTATTACCATGCAAATTTGTTATATTCATTTCGTTGCCTCTGCTCCAGAAATAATTTCTATTAATTCTTTTGTGATTATCGCTTGTCTACTTCTATTATAAAGTAAATTAAGATCCTTAAGCATTTTTTTTGAATTTTGTGTAGCATTCTCCATTGCAAGCATTCTTGCTGAATGCTCACAAGCTAAACTGTGACAATATATATTAAAAATTACAGCATTTAAATACTTACTCACCAATTTATCTAATATAGATCCTAAATCTCCATCAAACTCAAAAACTTGATTATATGAATTTATCATATTTAATTTTTTCTCTATTTCACAAATATTAATAGGCAATAAATTTATTACTTCAATATTATGATTCATTACTGAGCTAAATCTAGTATAAATAACCTTACATTTACCAAATTTTCTATTATTAAATAATTTTTCAATTTTATTTACAAGATTCACTGATTGTTTAAGATTAACTTTCTTACTTTTAGTACAAAAAAAAGGAATATAATGTTCAACATATTCTTCAAAATGCCCACTCATGTATTGAGAAATTTTATTACCAACACATAATATTTTTATACCTTTATTAATCTCTAATATAACTTTGTTAATTACTCTAGAATTAAATGCACCACATAACCCTTTATCAGAACTAAATGTAACTAATAATGTATCTGTTACTGAGTCATTATTATAATTTTGTATAACATCATTAAATAGTTCTTTATCTTTGTAGTAAGCACTAACTAAAATTTTCTCTATTACATGTAAATGCTCTCTTGAATTAATAATATTATCTTCAGCATTTTTTAAACTCGATGCTGAAACAATTTTCATAGCTTGAGTAATTTTTTTTGTGGAAGTTACTCCTTTTATTCTATTTTTTATGTGCTTTAATGATGGCATTTTTAGGAATATAACTCTACAAATTTATTTAAATATTCTGTAAGCTCTTTATTAATATCTTCAGTAAATTTCTTCTCCTTTCTAATTTTATCTAATAATTCACTTTTATCTTCTTTAATTTGAAAGAGTAATTTTTTTTCAAAATCACTTATATTATCTACTTTAATTTCTTTTAAAAATCCTTTAACAGCCGCAAAAATAGAAATAACTTGTTCCTCTACTTGCATAGGAGCATATAATGACTGCTTTAATAACTCTGTTAATTTATCTCCTCTTTCAAGCAAACTTTTTGTTGCAATATCTAGATCAGATGAAAACTGAGAGAAAGCTTGCATCTCTCTATATTGAGCCAAATCAAGCTTCATTGTACCAGCAACTTTTTTCATTGCATTGATCTGCGCAGAGGAACCTATTCGACTTACTGAAAGCCCTACATTAATAGCTGGTTTAATTCCCTTATAAAACAACTCTGTCTCAAGAAAAATTTGACCATCAGTAATTGATATTACATTTGTAGGTATATATGCAGAAACATCTCCTGCTTGCGTTTCTATTATTGGCAATGCTGTTAAAGATCCAGATCCCATGTCATCAGAAAGTTTAGCCGCTCTTTCTAAAAGTCTTGAATGAACATAAAAAATATCACCTGGATATGCTTCTCTACCAGGAGGCCTTCTTAATAAAAGCGACATTTGACGATATGCAATAGCATGTTTACTTAAATCATCATATATAACAAGCGAATGCATGCCATTATCTCTAAAAAACTCTCCCATTGTACATCCCACATATGGAGCATAAAATTGCAATGGGGTTGGGTCTGATGCAGAAGCAACGACAACTATAGAGTATTCTAAAGCTCCAGTTTCTTCTAGTTTTTTAACAATTTTAGCTATAGAAGATTTTTTTTGGCCAACTGCTACATAAATACAATATAATTTTTCACTTTCATTATCAGACTTATTAATTTCTTTTTGGTTTAAAATGGTATCTATAGCTATAGCTGTCTTACCAACTTGCCGATCTCCAATAATAAGCTCACGCTGGCCCCTTCCAATTGGAATTAAGCTATCTATTGCTTTTATACCTGTTTGTACCGGCTCATGAACTGATTTTCTAGCAATAATACCAGGAGCTTTAACATCAACTTTTTTATAAACTACATCTTTTATCTCACCTTTGTTATCTAGTGGATTCCCAAAAGCATCAACTACTCTACCCAGTAAATTTTTTCCTGTTGGAACTCTAAAAAATTCTTTAGTCCTTTTTACTATTTCACCTTCCTTTATATCTTTATCATCTCCAAGTATAACTATACCAACGTTATCCTCTTCAATATTAAAAACTATACCTTGTATATCATTATTAAATTTTACAATCTCATTAAACTCAACATTATCTAATCCAAAAGCAATTGCTATTCCATCAAAAACTTTAACAACTTGTCCAACTTCTTCAAAATCAATTTTTTTATCTAAATTTGAAATCTCATCTTTTAAAACACTAACTATTTCTGAAGCCTTCATATATTATCCTAGCATGTTTGTTTATATTTTTTTTACTATTGATTCTATCTTTTTTAACTTTGCTAAAAGAGATAAATCTAACATTTGTGAGCCTTTTTCAATAAGCATCCCACCTAATATACTTTTATCATAAATAAAATCAAATTTAATTTTCTTATATCCTAAACATTTATATAATTTTTCTTTAATTTTATCAGCACTATCTTGATCTAGTTCGTTTGCTAATTTTATTTTTAATTTGATTATACCATTATGATTATCAATCATGTCTTTTAAGCATTTTTCAATTTTACTTAAAAGATATAATCTTTTCCTTTGTATTAAAATCACTATAAAATTCTTCAATAAATCAGAAACTTTAATTTCATTGAGTATAGTATTAAAAAAAACAGATTTAACTTTTTTAGGAACATATTTATTAAATAATAATTTTTGCACCGATTTATTCTGCTTGGTCTTAGAATTTAAATTATTAAGTTCTGCAAAAACATTATTTGTAATACTTAACTGCTCTGTACTATTGAATAATGCTAAAGCATACTTTTTAACAATAATTCCATCTGTAATCATAAAATATTTAAGCCTCTAAAATATTACTTTTACATTCTTATTATAAAATATTTTTATACATATATTTAAAAATTGTAAATATAAAATTAAGTTAACAGGCAATTTTTCAAGGTTAAATAAATATTGATAAAAATAATATATCAACACTTAAGTACAGTTTAGGTTAGCAGTATAAGTCATTGCAAAAAAGGGTTACAACTATAGCACAGCAATCAGAAGTACATTTGTAAAACTTAGGCAATATAATTGGATTTACACTCCACTATTGTGGCTAATGATTATAATATTAAACATAAATTTCTAATTCCTTATTTAGAATTTGTGTTATTAATAGCAAATACCCATATCAAATTGTATATAAAATATCTATTTAATGAATTAGCAAAATATTATTATTTTTCACATTTATAACAAAATGGATTAAGTACTTTTTTCAAAAGTGTATTAATATTTTTGTTATCTATCTTGTCTTGCTTAGCCTTATTGCTGCTGCTAGAAGTGAACAATCCATCAGCTTCTAAGGCAGTATTAGACCATAATAATTTACCATTTTTTGCATCAATAATACCAATTAGCATATTTGATGCAGCAGAAGGACCACCTGAATAAACTCCAGTTACCATTCCCGTAACAAAGCTTAAGGCAACAGATACACTAGTCCTAGCATATCCAGAAAAATCAACTATAGCTATGACATCAGCATCAATGATTTTACCAACATCTGTTGCATATTTTCCTAAATTTATATTGACAGAAGAGGCATCTTTTTCATTAAACTTAGGGTCATGAAGTATTTTCATTTCATCATTATATTTTCTTCTTAATTGCAAAACTTCATTATAAATTCCTTTATCGTGCGCATCTTTCCTACTTAAAAATGAAACATCAAAACCTCTAGATCTCATTTCAGGAATAATATTATTTTTAACTAAAGTTTCTAAATGATACTCATAATCATAAAATCTTTTTTCCTTACCTGAAGCATCTATGTAAACGCTAAAATATCCCCATCTTGACAAGTATTATCCGCCTTTCTTTGGGTTTCTTAAGTTTTTTGATAATTCTAAAAAAAATTTAATTTGATGATATTTTTTTATCAATATTATATGGAAGTAAATTTACTAACTCTTTTGGATCAGAATAATCATGAATATGATTCAGCAAATATTTTAAATAATCATAAGGATTAATCTTATTTACTTTGCAAGTTTCAATAATACTATAAATATTTGCACTAGCTTTAGCACCCTTAGTTGTTGCACAGAACATCCAATTTTTTCTGCCAACTGCAAATGGTTTTATAC
>NZ_RXFM01000070.1 GCF_003953955.1 Candidatus Aquarickettsia rohweri
ATTGGGACAGTGAGGATTGATGGTGCAAGTTTGAAAGATTGGAAAAAAGAAGAACTTGGCCCACATGTTGGTTATTTGCCACAAGATGTTGAATTGTTTTCAGGTACTGTTAAAGAAAACATAGCAAGAATGCATAGTGATACTCATTATGAAGATGTTGTAGTAGCTGCACAACTTGCTGGAGTGCATGATATGATATTACAATTGCCACAGGGTTATGATTCAAGCGTTGGTCTTGATGGATCTATGTTATCTGGTGGTCAAAAGCAGAGAATAGGCCTAGCTAGAACTTTTTATGGTGAACCAAAATTTATTGTATTAGATGAACCAAATGCTAGTTTAGATACACAAGGTGAAGAAGCACTGATGACTGCAATTTCTGTAGCTAAGGAAAAAGAAATAACAACAATCATCATATCACATAAAACTTCAATACTTAGTATAGTTGATAAAATATTAGTTATGAAAGACGGAATGGTTGGATCATTTGGCCCTAAAAAAGAAGTATTAGCTAAATTAAAAGAAGCTCAATCAATTACTCAAGCTGGTATTGGGGCATAATTTAAGGAGATTAACATGGTTAAAAAGAATAAAGAAGAAACAAAAATTATACAGCAAGAAGATATAGAAGTTATTTCTGATGACAATACAGCAAAAAAGCAATCAAAAGCTAAGGATGATGTGGCTTTTAAAGATGGTGAAGAAAAGAAAACTATATCTGTAAAAGATGAATTTGAAGAAAATTTAGTTGAAAAATATAAAGATTATAAAATATTAGATATAAAATCTTTTAAAAAATTTTTAATGGAGACTAAAGATTTTTTATTTGGAATAACATTAGAAAAATCTAATTATGTAGAAAATAATGAAAAAGAAATATCAAAGCAAATTAAATTTCCAATAAAATTTGGCTTAATTGCAGTTGCTATTACCTTAGGATTTTTTGGAGTATGGAGTGGATTTGCTCCACTTGACAGTGCATCCATTGCAGAAGGATATGTGGTTTTAAGTGACCATAGAAAGCAAATTTTTCATGAAAGTGGTGGGGTTATAGAGAAAATTTTAATAAAGGATGGAGATGAAGTTCAAAAAGGTCAGCCATTAATTATTCTTAACGAAGCCAGAACAAAATCTGATTTAGAAAGAATATTATGGCAACTAAGGTATGCTATTATTGTTGATGAAAGGCTGTCTAAAAGTTTAAAGCTTATTTCAGATTATCAAATTAATAAAGATACAAAAGACTTTACAAATATACAAGTAAATTTTGATAACAAATACCTTGAAAAATCAGATTCTAAGATTTTAGAATTAGTTAATACACAAAAAAATTCATTTAATTCATATAAACTTTTTATTGAAAATAGTATAAAAACTCATGATACACAAATAAAGCAAACTGAATCAGAGATAAAGTCAGTTGAGGAAAGAATAAATGCCTATAAAGAAAATGTTAATACTATTGAAAAAGAATATTCTAGGAAGAAAAATTTGCATGAGAAAAAATTAGAGACTTCAGCAAGTTTATCACAAACTAAAGTAGAACTTCAAAGATATAAAGGACAAGTTTTAGAAGATGAGGCGAAAATCTCATCATTACAGCATAGAATATCTGAAGTTCATAGTAAGCAATCTAATTTTCTTGATGAGCAAAATGTAAGGTTATCTGATGAATATAGAAAAAATCATACAGAATTGCTTACACTCGAAGCCCAATATATTCAAGCCAAAGATGCACACGAAAGAACCACAATTACTGCCCCTAATGCTGGCGTGATTACAGGGTTAAATGTGCATACTATAGGCTCTGCTATACGTCAAAATGATAAGCCTTTGGTAGAAATTATACCTCAAGATGATAATCAAGTAATAGAAGCTTTCATACCTTCTGGTGAAATAGATAGTATAACTGTAGGAAGTATTGCTAGAATACAATTGAATGCCTATAAGGCTCGTCTTGTTCCTAGAATTGAAGGAAAAGTGATTTATATTTCAGCTGATAAATTTGATAAAGAGATGCCTGGCATGGTAGCACCTGGAGTACCAAAATACACACCTGCTGGTTATTATAAGGCTAAAATTGAAATAACTCCTGAGGAATTAGATAAAATAAATATGGATGTTAAGTTATTTCCTGGCATGCCAGTAACAGTGTTTATTGTTAAAGGATCCAGAAGTTTTGCGGAATATTTATATTCACCTATTAAGGATAGCTTCCATAGAGCTTTCAAAGAGCTATAGTACCTTTTTTTGAAATTCTTATTTATGATAGAGGTATTGGTATGATTAAAAATAAGTAATTTAGCAAAAACATGACTTTTGCACTTTTTTAAGATATAGGGTAATACTAAAAATCATATTGATGATATCAAATTAACATGAAATTACAAAGAATTAGAGGGACAGCAGATTTATATGATAAAGATATAGATCGATTTAATCATGTAGTTAGTTATGCAAAACAATTTGCAGAGCTATATTGTTTTGATGAAATTGCGACTCCTATAATGGAGAATAGTGAGGTTTTTCATAGGACTCTCGGAGAAACATCAGACATAGTTAATAAGGAAACATACCATTTTTTAGATCGTGATAAAACTAATATTACCTTAAGGCCAGAGTTTACTGCAGCTATAGTTAGATCTATTATATCAAATGGAATGCTTCAATCTTTGCCATTACGTTTATTTAGCTATGGCCCATTATTCAGGCATGAAAGACCTCAAAAATGTAGATTAAGACAATTTCATCAAATAAATTTTGAGTATATTGGTTCAAATAGTTTGAAAGTTGATGTTGAGTTAATAAATCTTGCTTATGATATACTAAATTCTTTAAAAATTCTTGATAAAATTAAATTAAAAATTAATACCTTGGGTAATTTTGATTGCAGAAATAAATATAAAGAAGCCTTAAAAAGCTATCTATTGAAATATAGAAATGATTTATCTGATATTAGTTTAATAAGATTAGAAAAAAATCCACTTCGAATTTTAGATACAAAAAATGAAAAGGAGAGAATGCTACTTGATGATGCTCCAAATTTATATAATTTTATAGATAATAATTCAAAATCTACCTTCGAAAAAATAATGCTAAATTTGCAAGACTTGGATATTGAATTTGAACATGAGAAAAGATTAGTGAGAGGTATGGATTATTACTCTGGTTTTGTATTTGAATTTATGACTGAAGATTTAGGAAGCCAAGGAACTGTAATTGCAGGAGGCAGATATGATTCTTTAATATCTACAATGGGAGGCAAAGAAACTCCTGCTTCAGGTTTTGCTGGTGGAATCGAGAGATTGATGGAATTATTATCTATATCATCAAACGAATTACAAGATAAAAAACCGCTTTACTTAATACCTATTGGAGAATTTGCAGAGAGTAAAAGTTTAAAAATTTCAGATGATTTTAGAAGTGAGAATATTATAACTTTAGTTGATTATGAAATTTCATTAAAAAAGAGAATGCAAAAAGCTAATAAATTAAATGTAGATTTTGCGATTATCTATGGTGATAATGAGTTGCAAAATAAAACATTTATATTGAAAAATTTGAATTCTGGCGTTGAAGAAGCAATGAATAAAGAACAGCTTTTAAATTATATAAAGAAGAGTATAAAATAATATATGACACATATAATTGTTTTTGGAAATGAGAAAGGTGGCTCTGGTAAAACAACTACCGCAATGCATTTAATTATTTCGTTATTAAACTTAGGCTATAAAGTAGCCACATTAGATATAGATTTAAGACAGGCATCTTTAACAAGATATATAGAAAATAGGAAAAGAACTCTTGATTCTCAAGGTATCAAATTAAGTTTACCTATACATTTTAAACTTAATAAGAGTGTTAATAATTTGCAAACAGTTGAATTTACATCTGATGATATTGGCGATTTTAATAATTTAATAGATAAATTAATTAACAAATTTGATTTTATAATAATTGATACGCCAGGAAATGATAATCTCTTAAATAGACATGCACATTATATTGCAAATACTATAGTAACACCAATTAATGATAGTTTTATTGATGTTGATTTATTAGGTAAAATAGATCCAACTAATTATAGCAAAGCTATACCAGGCATTTATAGTGCTATGGTATGGGAGCAAAAAAAATTAAAAGCACTTAAGAAAAAAATGGAAATAGATTGGGTTGTTGTTAGAAATAGACTTTCCTCTACAAATGTTAAAAATAAACAAAATGTAGGAGAAGCAATTACTTATCTTGGCAAAAAATTAGGATTCAATGTGTCGCCTGGATTAGGAGATAGAGTTGTGTTTAAAGAATTATTTCTTAATGGTCTAACATTATTAGATGCAAAAAATTGTAAGCATTTAATTAAACTAAATACTTCTGTAATATCTGCAAGACAAGAGTTGAGGGAATTTTTATATTCATTAAATCTTGATGCAATTAATAAAAAAATATAGAATATTTAATGTAAATACATAATCTGAATAGTATTGGTGAATGTTTCTAATAGGACATTAAATAAAGTTGATATTTTTTGCAAATTAAATGATAAATGTGCATTTTATGTAGGTATTATATCAATTGAAAATCTTTGTATTATAGAACAGAATAATGGCTCAGAAATTTGCAATGTTATAGATCGTGTAATAAGTAAAGCATTCAAATTTCATGCTAAAGGTGAGTATTTTTTAGAAAAAATTAGTTATAACTCATTCATTTTTGTTATTATTGATGAAAATTTGAAGTTAACTATAAATGTTATAGAAAATATCATAACCTTTATAAATAAAAGAGATAACTTTTTAAAAATGCAAAATGTGTTTTTTTTGACCAGGGTAGGATTAGCAGAACACACAAATTCAAAAGATATAAGTATTACACATAGCCAAGCTCAAACTGCATTATTTGAGTGTAGTAGTGAAAAAAAAATATACAGTTTTTATAGAACATCACTTAATACAATTCAAAAACATATTAACAATACTGACTTAATAGCTAATTACTTAGAAGCATATGAAAATAGAAAGCTAGAATTTGATTTTCAGCCTATTGTGGACAGTAAAACTAGAAAATATCTATTTTATGAATGTCTTTTGCGGTTAGTAGACGAAAAGGGATTAAGATTATCTGGATCTTCATATATTCAAGCTGCTGAGCAATATGGCTTAGTCAGTTTTATTGATCAGTTTACATTAACTAGTGTTTTGAAATTATTAGAGGAGGATAAAATTTAATTCTTCACATTAATATATCTGGTGCAACTATTACTGATTATGATTGGATGGAACTGGCTCAGCAATTATTTTACAAAAAAGATTTTCATCACCGACTAGTAGTTGAAATTACTGAAACATCTGTAATAAAAAATTTAAAAGCTGCAAATTTTTTCATTGATATGCTAAGAAAACTTGGATGTAAAATTTCTATAGATGATTTTGGTTCAGGATATAGTTCTTTCGCTCAACTTAAAAATATGAAGGTTGATAGTATTAAAATAGGAGAAGATTATATAAAAGATTTGCCAGATAATAGAGATAATGTAATATTTATAGAAACGCTTATTAAGCTAGCCAAAAATCAAAATTTAGAGATTATTGCTGAACATGTGGAAAACGAAAAAGCTGCAAGATATTTAGCTGACATAGGTGTTGAATACTTGCAAGGTTATTTATTTTCATAAACAAAATTTACTACCTATAAAAAAATTTTATAAATAAAAATGTCATTAATTATAATCTAAATATATTTGACCAAGCATATAAAACATATTAGAGTGTTACAGAGAGTATAAATAATATAAAGACAAGGAGACCTAATGAAAAAAATATTACTAACTATTTGCAGTATGGCCCTACTTACAGGAGTTGGTTGTAAAAACAAATCACATCAATCAGCAAGTGATGTAAATAGCAGTACTTTAGATTCAATACCAAATTCCACTTTTGAAGAACTAGACAAAAAAGTAGGTGATAAAGTATTTTTTGCATATGATAATTCAGAATTATCAGATAGTGCAAAAACTATTCTTGATAGACAAGTTGAGTTTATGAAAGAAAAATCTCATCTAAAATTTGTTATTGAAGGTTTTTGTGATAAAAGAGGTACTGTTGAGTATAATTTAGCACTTGGTGAAAGACGTGCAAATAGTGTTAAGAAATACTTAGTAAATCATGGCATTAATCCAGATAGACTAATTGTAATAAGTTTTGGTAAAGAAAGACCAGCAGTAATAGGTGATACTGAAGAAGCTTACAGACAAAATAGAAGAGCTGTTACTGTTATTAGATAACTTTTTTATAATTTTTATAAACTTGAATATATGTAAATATATTCAAGTTTTTTTATTAAAATGTCGCAAATTAGGATTACTAAAGCGCTTTCTCATTATGGTATTTGCTCTAGAAGGGATGCTGAATTATTAATTGCAAAAAATAGAGTAAAAGTAAACAATCACGTATTAGACTCACCTATATATTTTGTAAATGATGAAGATGTTATACATGTAGATGATGTTATTGTATCTAAGCCTTCAAAAATACTCTTATGGAAATATTTTAAACCAAAAAGAGTGATCACAAGTCATAAAGATAACTTCGGTAGAACAACATTATTTGAAATTCTGCCAAAAAATATTGGAAGAATTATTTCAGTTGGTAGATTAGATTATAATACTGAAGGATTAATTTTATTAACTAACAACGGTGACTTAGCAAGAAAATTAGAATTACCAGCAACTAAATTAAAAAGAATTTATTTATGCAAAGCATATGGAATCATGCCAAAAAATATGATTCAAGAGTTATTATTAGGCATAAAAATAGATAATATTCAATATGGCCCTATTTTTGTTGAGGTTTATAAAAAACAAAATTCTAACACTTGGTATAGAATTAAATTATATGAAGGAAAGAATAATGAAATTAGAAAAGTTTTTGCACACTTCAATTCACAGGTTAACAGGCTAATAAGAACTGATTATGGTAATTTTTCATCAAAAAATATGATAGCTAAAAGCCTCATAGAGATTGAATATAAAGAATTTGCTAAATTGTATAAACAAGAAACAGAGTTACAAAAGAATTAGATAATCAAAAAGTAAACGCTAAAATATCCCCATCTTGACAAGTATTATCCGCCTTTCTTTGGGTTTCTTAAGTTTTTTGATAATTCTAAAAAAAATTTAATTTGATGATATTTTTTTATCAATATTATATGGAAGTAAATTTACTAACTCTTTTGGATCAGAATAATCATGAATATGATTCAGCAAATATTTTAAATAATCATAAGGATTAATCTTATTTACTTTGCAAGTTTCAATAATACTATAAATATTTGCACTAGCTTTAGCACCCTTAGTTGTTGCACAGAACATCCAATTTTTTCTGCCAACTGCAAATGGTTTTATACTACGCTCCGAATCATTATTATCAATACGCAGTCTTCCATCTAAAAG
>NZ_RXFM01000071.1 GCF_003953955.1 Candidatus Aquarickettsia rohweri
GTATAAAACCATTTGCAGTTGGCAGAAAAAATTGGATGTTCTGTGCAACAACTAAGGGTGCTAAAGCTAGTGCAAATATTTATAGTATTATTGAAACTTGCAAAGTAAATAAGATTAATCCTTATGATTATTTAAAATATTTGCTGAATCATATTCATGATTATTCTGATCCAAAAGAGTTAGTAAATTTACTTCCATATAATATTGATAAAAAAATATCATCAAATTAAATTTTTTTTAGAATTATCAAAAAACTTAAGAAACCCAAAGAAAGGCGGATAATACTTGTCAAGATGTGGATATTTTAGCGTTTACTTTGATACTATATATAAAGAAGCAGGATCTGGATGCAATAATGTTTCTCCTTACGGGATTACAGATATAAAATTTAGCAAAATTTTGGATTTTCAAAACAGGAAGTAACACAATTAATAAATAAATTTCCAGATCAATATCCATTTGATGATAAATCAAAAATCTTAGAAAAAATAACTGATTGGTATGATGGATATCATATTCCTATTAGTACTGAAGAATATATGCACACATATACTCCTTGGGCTGTAATGAAATACTTAAATACTGCTTATTCTACCAAAGACCTTGAGCCTCGAAATTACTGGTCAAAAAGTGGAGCTAGTACAATTTTACAAAAATTATTTACAAAAGAAAAATGTTTAAATAGTCATATTAGTAATAAATTTCTAGAGCTTTCAACTAATAAAACTTTTAAACTGAAATTTGATAACCAAATTTCATTATTTAAATATAATTGGTATCATGATGTTGATAATGAGGAATTTTTTACTTATTTATTAGTAAACTCTGGATATTTTTCTGTTAAAAAATCTGATCAAGATTT
This sequence comes from Candidatus Aquarickettsia rohweri, assembly GCF_003953955.1. Lineage (GTDB taxonomy): Bacteria > Pseudomonadota > Alphaproteobacteria > Rickettsiales > Midichloriaceae > Aquirickettsia > Aquirickettsia rohweri. The sequence goes on from NZ_RXFM01000071.1 coordinate 863, forward strand.
TGAGTTTTCTATACCAAATGCAGAATTGTTAGAAGAATTTAAAGAAATACTGACTAGAGATGATAAACAGTGTGATGAAATTTTAGAAAATTTAAAAAAGTCTAATTACCTAAAAGCTGTAAATTTTATCAAATCAAATGATTATGATGGTTTTTCAAAGATTTTTGAAGAAGGAAAAATAAAATGCCATGATTACAGTATGAATTTCAATTTCTTGCAGTTGTCTATTATATATTCAAGTAATAATATATTTAATTATTTACTTAACTCTACATGTATAGAAGAACTATTTAATTTTAAAGATACTAAATATGGATTATTACCTTTAGATTATGCAATTATATTACAAAAGGATAGTTATTTAGAATCTTTTAAAAAAAATTACTCAGAAGAAGTTGATATGCACATTAATGAATATAATTCATTTACTTTAGCTTTATGTTATGTATCATCACAATTTGATAACTATCCACATTTTTCAAATGGTATAAAAGGAGCAACTTTATTTACATTAATTGGATTAATAGTAGATTGGACAGGATACATAAAGAACTATTGGGTTCAAAAGCTTATATATGTTCCAGGTATTATCTCTTTATTTGCTGGCAGAAGTAAGATTGATGACAATAATAATATTGAATACTGCAAAGAATATGACTATTATCAATCAATTAACGTAACTGCACCTGAAAAATTTGAAACACTTCAACAATATAGAAAGTATATACAAGATGATCAAGATAACAATACATATGCCTCTATAGGACCATGTACTGATAAAGAGTTAAATAGTTTAGATGTTAATGTTTTTAATAATTCCGTTTATAGTGAAGAAAAAATAGTATTTAATTTATGTGAAATTAGTGCAGCTTAAAAAGAATATAGCTTATAAGACTCTTAATTTTTCAACCATATCCAATTTCTCCCATGTAAAATTATCACCTTCTCTTCCAAAATGTCCATATGCAGCTGATTCAAAATAATTTATATTCTTTAAATTTAATGTATCTATAATACCTTTTGGAGATAAATCAAAATTTTCTTTTATAATTTTAATTATATGATCATCTAAATATCTACTTGTGCCAAAAGTATTAACATATATTGAAAGTGGTTTAGAAATTCCGATGCCATATGATAACTGTACTTCGCATCTACTGGCAATTTTTGCAGCTACAATATTCTTTGCAATATACCTAGCCATATAACTTGCAGATCTATCTACCTTACTAGGATCTTTGACAGAAAATGCACCACCACCATGCCTTGTATAACCACCATAAGCATCTACAATAACTTTTCTTCCGGTCAAACCACAATCTGCATAAGGCCCACCAATAATAAAACTACCACTAGGATTAATTATATAATTTGTCTTTTCATCCAAATATTTAGCCGGTACTGATTTTTTTATTACATCATTAATTATAATATCTCTTATTTCTTTTTGTGATATATTTTCCTTATGCTGAGTCGATATAAGCACACTATCTATTCTTAAAACTTTTCCATCATTATATTGAACTGTTACTTGACTCTTTGAATCAGGTCTTAGCCAATTAATTTCACCTGACTTACGCTTTTTTGCTAAATTTACTAATAATTTATTTGCATAAAATAGGTGCTGGCATATATGATTCTGTCTCGTCACACGCATACCCAAACATTATACCTTGATCACCTGCCCCTATACAATTATCTGATTTATCAAAAACACTATCATGTATTTCTTTTGATTGTTTTGATATTAAATTAATAATACTTAAATTATCAGCATTTAAACCCTTAGAAATATCATCATACCCAATATTTTTAATTACTTCATAGACAATTTTTTCTAAATCTACCCATAAATCAGTCTTAATTTCGCCAGAAACAATTATTAGTGAGTTTTTTATCATTGTTTCACAAGCTACAGCACAATTCTTATCTTTTGATAATATTGAGTCTAAAACAGCATCAGAAATTTGATCTGCTATCTTATCAGGATGCCCCTCAGAAACTGATTCTGAAGTAAAAAAAGTCATATGATTTTAAATTAATTTTGTATTGTAAAATTTTTAATTTTTTTCAAAGCAGATTCTTCTATTTGTCTAACACGCTCTGATGAAACATTATATTTCTTGCTTAAAATTTCTAATGTAACTGGAGTTTCAGATAACTTTCTTTGTTTTATAATATCTTGTTCTCTATCATTTAATGAACTTATCGCTTGATTTAAAATTTTTACTCTATTGTCTTTAATTTGCTTATTAGCAAAACTTTCTTCGTGAGATTCAGAAAAATCAGATATAGTATCTATAAATTCAGCACCCTCATCATTATCTAATCTCTCATTTAATGATACAGTTTGATAACTATTTTTAATTATGTTATCTATTTCATTATCATTTTCCCCTTTTATTTTTTCTTTAAGCTTTGAAATATTTGAAAAAAGCTTTTTTTGAAGTATACCTGAACTCACTTTCACCATAGACCATGATTTAATTATATATTCCTGTATACTAGCTTTTATCCACCAAATGGCATATGTAGAAAGTCTATTGCCTTTTTCTGGTTTAAATTTCCTTACTGCCTTCATTAATCCTATATTACCTTCAGAAATCATATCCATTAAAGGTAATCCATAATTACGAAATTTAAGAGCCATTTTTATAACTAATCTCAAATGCGATGTCACTAATTTATGAGCAGCTTGCAAATTTTTATCTTTTATCCATAAATGGATCAATTCATTCTCTTCTTCTTGAGAAAGAATTGGAAATTTTTTCACTTGCTGCATATAAACTGCAACATTTGATTCAGATAATATAGATGGTAAAATAAAGTTGCTACTCATAGCCATAAAAATTTTTATCTACTATTTATTTATATATTAACAAAAAAATATTATTCAAGAGTATATTAAGTTAATTTATTATAAAATTGCAAATATTTTTCTAAATAATTTTTATCATTTTGATCCAAAAAAGGAACTAAAGAATTATATACCTTTTTATGATAAAGTAAAAGCCATTTTTTTTCATTATCAGTTAATAATTTAATATCAATTAAGTTATATGCAATCGGTGCTAAAGTTAGAGTTTCAAATTGCAAAAATTCTTTATTATTTTTATTCTCTTTAACCACCACAATATTCTCAATTCTTATCCCATATTGATTTGGAATATAATAACCAGGTTCAATAGTAATAATCATATCTGAAAATATTTCTTGGTTATTATATTTACTGATACCTTGCGGACCTTCATGTACTGATAAATAATGTCCAACTCCATGACCTGTTCCATGTGGATAATCTAAACAATATTTCCATAAAAACTGCCTAGCTAGCACATCAATTTGAGAACCTGTAGTTTTTTTAGGAAAAATTAAAGTACTTAAGTTAATTACACCTTTTAATACTAAAGTATAATGTAATTTTTGCTCTTTACTGGGATTGCCAAAACAAAAAGTCCTAGTAACATCAGTTGTACCAAATTCATATTGACTCCCACAATCTAACAAAAATAAATTATCTTTATCAATCACTGCATCATCAGATACATATGGGTTATAATGAATAACTGCACTATTTTTACCAAATGAAGAAATAGTTTCAAAACTCCTACTCTTAAATAATTTATTGTCACTCTTAAATTTCAATAATTTTTTATCTACATCAATCTCAGAAATTTCTTCACCAAAATTAACTTTATTTTCAAGCCAATTAAATAATCTAGTAAGAGCAATTCCATCTTGAATTGTGGCATATTCAAAACCTGCAATCTCAATTTTATTCTTTATTGATTTTAGCAATATGCATGGATCTTTATCATTTACTAAATTTTGAGTATTAAAATTATTTAAAAACCATATAGGTGCCTGAGAATAATCAAATTTAATTGTTTTATTATCCCTATTGATTTCTGCAACTCTTTTTTTAATTTCTTTAAAAGGATATAGTTTTATATATTTATAATTACTTTTTATCTTTTCTAAATCAGAGAAAATTTCCACAACACCATTTTTATCTACTAAACAATAAGCCATAATCAATGGTGTACACTCTAAATCATACCCTCGTATATTTAAAAGCCAACATATACTTTGAGGAGACGTAATCAATAAATAATCCGTATTAAATTTCTCTAATACCTTATGTATTTTTTCTTTTTCAGTCTCAGATGTATACTTTGCATCTAAAATAAATGGGGCTTTAGTTTTAAACTTTATATCTCTCTTCCAAATTTCATCAACTAAATTTGTTTCTACAGATACTAGCTGTATATTATTTCTATATTTTAAGTAATTTTTGAAATAATACTCTATATTTTTTTTTGTAAAAATTAATGGATCATATCCAATAGAATACTCATCAACAATTTTGCTAAATATCTCATGATAAATGCTATCTATATTTTGCATATCATATATTACGAAATTATCACCAAGTTGGTTGTTTGCTTGTGTAATATATCTACCATCAGTAAAAAAATAATTTTTATCCAGTGTAATTAATACTAGACCATTTGAACCAGTAAAACCTGTTAGCCATTTTAATCTCTGAAGACACTCAGGACTATATTCATTTTGGAATTCATCAAAACTAGGTATTAAATAACCATCTAAATTATTTAATTTTAGCAAATTTTTAAGCAAATTTATTCTTTTATCATTATCCATATATCAGCACCTTCCAGAAATATTATTTTCAAATTACTTTATTATTATTAATTAGCTATTCTAAAATGCATTATAGTTTAAATTTAAAAATTCAAAACATATTAAATAAAATAGTTAAAAAAAACTTTAAATATTTTCTACAAAAATCTTTTTATACACTACATCCAAATACCCCATTTATAAATAATTGGCATATAGATTTGATATGCGAATATTTAAATGCACTGGAAAATAAGTAAATAAAAAGGCTTATAATCAATATTCCTCCTAGATATTTAAAATCATTTTGTATTAGTGTAGCTTGGACAGCTTGGTTGCTTGCCAAAAAATCTACAAGAAAAATTTTGGTTGCAAGTCACAGCATGCAACTCTCAAAAAAACTCTCTTTAGATTGCAAATCCATAATTAATTCTGAGTGGTATAGGAACATTTTTGATATAAACATTTCAAAAAAGCAAGATACTAAAGAGAAATTTTGTACAACAAGTCACGGCTCTAGAACTGCATGCTCAATTGGAAGTAATATAACAGGAGAAGGTGCTGATTATTTAATTGTGATGATCCGCTAACTCCTATTCAAGCACTTAGCACAAAAAAGCTGAATAAAGTTAATGATTGGTTCTCAAATACATTTTTAACTCGTTTAAATGACAAAAAAACTGGCATTGTAGTTATTATAATGCAACGCTTGCACAACAATGATTTATCTGGATATTTACTCAAAAATCAAAATTGGGAATATTTAAAAATACCTGTAATATCTCAAAATGATGAAAAAATACATTATCACAAATTTTCTTATTTTAGAAAAAAAGGAGAATTACTGTGTGATAAAAGAGAAGGAAAAAATGAAATTAATTTTCTAAAAAAAGAATTAGGGGAATATGCTTTTTCAGCTCAATATCAGCAAAATCCAACAAATATTAACAACGGATATATAAAAAGAAGCTGGATTCAAAGATATAGTAAAAAGCTAAATTTTAATTTTATTTATCAAAGTTGGGATACAGCAATAAAAACTGGAATCAATAATGATTATAGTATTTGTACATCTTGGGGAGTTACAAATAATGCTTATTACTTAATTGATGTTTTTAAAAGAAAATTAAATTATACAGATTTGAAAAATATTATTGTTGAGAAACATGCTGAGTTCAATCCTAACGGAGTGATTATAGAAGATAAAGCCAGTGGTCAGCAATTAATACAAGATCTAAAGCAAATATCACAAATACCTATTGTAAAATTTTTACCAAAAAATTCAAAGTTCATTAGATTTATATCAGTATTAAGTATTTTTGAATCTGAAAAAATCTATTTACCTAAAAATTCAACTTGGTTATCTGAATTTGAGGCTGAAATATTGTCATTTCCTGAATCAGAACACGATGACCAAACAGACTCTATGGTACAATTTTTAATGTGGCATAAAAATTATAGAAATTTAAAACCAAAAATTAGGAGATTATAATATTTCAAATACACCTAAATCTAGAATTGCATATAAGAATGGCATTGCAAAAGCCGAAAAAGCTATTGTATATATGCGTTTAATACAGTTTAAATTAAAGACATAGTCATTGCGAACGAACGATAGTGAAGTGTGGCAATCCAGGAAAATTATCAACAAATGTAAATGCAATGTAAGCGCTAAAATAAGGGCATCTAGGCAAGAATAAAAATAAGTGGTAGAACAAAAGCCTAAAAAAATAGAGGCTAATGATGCTATTAGAAAAAAAGAATAAGTAATGAAAAATGGAAAGAGCTAGTAGAAGAATATAAAAAAAGTAATGTAAGTAAATATGAATTTT
>NZ_RXFM01000072.1 GCF_003953955.1 Candidatus Aquarickettsia rohweri
GCCACCAAACCATTGCTTAGTTGTTACAATCATTCTTGTGTTAAAATGAACTGCTGGAATATGTGGGGAATTCATATGTGCAACTAAAGAAATTCCACTAGCCCAAAAATTATTATTGTCATTTTCACAACCAGGTATTTCTTTTGCAAATTGATCAGAAAATTCTCCATAAACTGTGGATATATTTACTCCTACTTTTTCAAAAATTGATCCACGCATGATTGACATTTCACCACCACCTCCTCCATCTCTATACCATTTTTTACGTTTAAAAGACACAGATGATCCAAATTCATTTTCTATCTTTTCAAATTCATCACATATATTATCTCTAAGTTTTTTAAACCAATTGCTAGCTAACCCTTTTTTGTTACTAAATTTATCCATTTATTCAGTCTCTAAAAATTTAGAGACTTCTAAAGCTGCCATACAACCTGTGCCAGCAGCTGTAACAGCCTGTCTATATATCTTATCTTGAACATCACCTGAAGCAAAAATACCTGGTGTACTTGTTTTTGTACTATCTGGATGAGTTATTATATAACCTTCATCATCCATATCAATTGACCCTTTAAATAATTCTGTATTAGGTTTATGACCAATTGCAATAAAAATTCCATCAATTTTTATTTTATCCTCTCTTCCTGTTTTTAAGTTTTTAATTTTTGCTCCTTCCACAGATAAAGGTTTATCTGTGCCAAGTACCTCAAGCAAAACAGTATCCCATAAAATGTGAATTTTAGGATGATTAAATAATCTTTCTTGTAAAATTTTTTCTGCCCTTAAACTATCCCTTCTATGTATTAAAGTTACTTTTGAAGCATGATTAGTGAGATATAAAGATTCTTCAACAGCTGTATTACCACCTCCAACAACAATAACTTCTTTATTTTTATAAAAAAATCCATCACATGTTGCACAACCAGAAACACCAAATCCCATATATTTTTTTTCCGATTCAAGTCCTAGCCATTTAGCTTGAGCTCCTGTTGCAATAATAATTGATTTTGCTTCGTATACATTCCCACTATCACCTGAAGCAATAAAGGGGTTTTTTGTTAATTCAACATTTTTTATTGTATCGTTGATAAATTCCGTGCCAGCTTTTTCAGATTGTTGCTTCATTTGCTCCATTAACCATGGCCCCTGTATAGTTTCTGCAAATCCTGGATAATTTTCAACATCTGTAGTTATTGTAAGTTGGCCACCAGGCTGACTACCTGAAACTAAAATAGGGTTGAGCGCAGATCTTGCAGCATAGATTGCTGCACTGTAACCTGCGGGTCCCGAACCTATTATTAAAACTTCTGTTTTGAATTTTTTAAATGTCATAGGTTAAATTTCATCAGAATTTTCACTTAAATAATTTTTAATACCTTCGGTATCAGGCTTAATAGTTGCTTTACCAGGCTTCCAATTTGCGGGACATACTTCACCATGCTTTTGATGAAAATAAAGTGCATCAACCATACGAAGAGCTTCATCAACACTTCTACCTAATGGCAAATCATTGACTACTTGATGTCTTATAACAAAATTTTCATCAATTAAAAAGGTTCCTCTTAGAGCAATAGATTGATTAATTAACACATCATAGCTAAGTGAAATGTCTTTTGTAATATCTGAGACTAATGGATATTTTATATTTCCTATTCCACCATTATTAATAGTAGTGTTTTTATATGCTAAATGAGAAAAATGAGAGTCTATACTAATTCCAATAACTTCTGTATTCTTTTTCTTAAATTCTTCAAGTTTCTTGTCAAAAGCAATAATTTCTGATGGACATACAAATGTAAAATCTAAAGGATAAAAAAATATAATTCCCTTTTTACCAGATAAAAATTTACTCAAAACAAAATTTTCGTTTACTGAACTATCTCCCATAATTGCAACAGCTTTAAAATCAGGAGCTTTCTTACCAATCAAAAATGACATAAATTAACCTCGGTTTATTTTTTAATCTGATAATAATATATTGTAGCTGTTACAAAAATACAAGATAATGAGTTATAAATCTTTAATGATGGAAAATTTTATTAAGTGTGGGTTTATGTTTTTTGCAAATCTATAAGAATAGTCAAATGCAATACTATATTTATTATCAATTGTATAAGTAAATTTTGTATTGATTTTTCTCTCAGTTTTCTTTGCATTTAGAAGGGAATGGTGTTCTATATGAGATTTTAGTTTTTCTTTTTGTTCATCAGTTAATCCTTTAGTGGATATTTTTTTATAAATTGAAGTAAACTCATACCTTTCATAAGAATTTTTATATAAATAATTGTTTTCAAATGAAAGCATAACTAATATATCATCTGTAAACCTTAATCCTAAATTTAAAGTAACAAACAAATCTTTGTTTTTAATATTTGGATTTACTCTAGTAGCTAACATAACTTCATAAAAATTATTTTTCAAAAATTTAAAATCAAAATTTTTTGCATATGATATTCCAAATTTGAAAGTTGGATTAGCAATATCTGTCCCTCCTTCACCATGTATAGCAGCAGGAAACCCTAAGATAGTATCAATGGATAAGCGTTGATTTTCTTTTTTAAAAAGTAAAGTTCTAATCCCTATTTCATAATCTACTCCAACAAAACTCATTTTGCCTCTGAAATTATTTAATGGAATAGATGGGTTATTTATTGCTTTATTTTTTTCTTCTTTATTTATTATTAAATCACTGCAAATTCTTTGTATATCTAGCTTGCTTAATAATGTAAATCTATCTGATAAACCTTGCTCTTTATATTTAGTTAAAATTAACTTTTTTGTATCATCTTTAAAATTTAGAGCCGTATTGTTGTCCAAATTATAATTAAATGAACTAGAATAACCAGGATCAATAGTTAATCCATATTCATAATATTTTTTATCCTTTTCTCTTTCCCAAGCATAACCAAATACAAAGTATGGAGTAAATAATAACTTTATAAATAAAGCATTAAAAATTACTTTAAAACTTCCCATTGTTTTTTGTTCTTCCGACTATCTCTGCGTAGATACTAATTGATGAGAGAAATATTGCAAGAAAAAAAAGAGCAAAAAACATTATAAAAAGTGGATATAGCATAGATTCATGAATCTTTGGGCCAGAAAAAGTAAAGACACTACTTTTTTGATGTAACGTAGCCCATAAATTAACAGAGAATTTTATTATAGGCAAATCCAATAATCCAAAAATAGCAAATACTGAGGAAATTTTTGCTCCTCGTAATTCGTTTTGAAAAGAATTCCTAATTAAAAAATATATAATTTCAAAACAAAGTAAGATTAACATTGAAGTAAGCCTCGCATCCCAAATCCACCACGTACCCCAAGCAGGCTTACCCCATATAGCGCCTGTTATTAAGGTTGAAGTAGTGAAATATAAGCTTACATATGCAAAAGATTTAGCAAGTATATCGTATAAAGGATTTTTTAAAGCTAAAAATAATATAGAAGCAATGCTTAATAATAAGTAAAAGCAAACTGATAACCATGCTGATGGGACATGAAGGTATAAAATTTTTACTAAGTTAAGCTGCAGATAATCGTCTGGAGCTTTATAAAAAACAAAATAAATACCCAAAATAAAAAAACATAATGATAATATAAAACTGCTTATAGAAATAGGGATAAGAAATTTTTTAAAAATTTTATAGTTTAGCATGCTTATATAAATTAGTTTTATACTATCTTATTTGCCACCACCAAGCTGATGAACATAAATAGCTAATTGTCTAATTGTTGAATCAGATAATTTTCCTTGCCAATATGGCATAACTCCAGCTCTACCATTATATATTACATCATATATGGTTTTGTAATCATTACCATATAACCAAATTGCATCCTTTAAATTAGGGGCACCAAATTCTTTTCCACCTTCTGCATTCTTTCCATGGCAAGACGCACAATGTTCTTGATATAGCTCATTTGCTTTTTTATTTGAATAATCTCTGTTGTTTAGGTTAAGGATATATCTTGTTAAAGCATCTATTTGTCTAGAATCTAAAATTTTATCTCTGCCAAAAGCAGCCATAGCTGAATCTCTCGTTTCATCATTTCCTGATCTAATTCCATATTTTAAAGTAGTATAAATATCATCAATTGTCTCTCCCCATAGCCATGCTCCTGCCGTAAGATTAGGATATCCAATGTTGCCACCTCCTCCTTTTCCGTGACATACTTCACAATTATTTTGAAAGGCAGATTTCCCACCAGCATTAGCAAATTTTAATAAATCCTTATTCTTTAATATCTCTTCAAAAGTACTTTTATCAAAGTTTTCTTGATATTTATTCCTTATCTTATCAATTTTTTCTAAACCATCTTTGAGTTCTTTTCTTGCAGACCAATTTAAAAAACCTTTGCCATTTGGTACTGGCCAACTAGGATAAAGGAGCCAATAAACTAATGCAAAAAATAAAGCTATATAGAAAAATAGTCTTAACCAAAATGGATCAGGATTATCATATTCTTTAATCCCATCCCATTCATGACTGGTAGTTTTTGGCTCGTTATTTTTTTTTGTTTTTAACTTGCTTTTGTTCATCATCTAAAGGTATTTTGCTTATGGATTTATATAATTTTTTAGAATTAGGTCTAAATACCCAAAATAAAAGTCCAACTACACTTAATGCTAAAAAGGATAATGTTACTATTTTTATATATAATATAGTATTCATATTATTTTACCAATTTCTGCCCTTATTACTAGTTAAATCAATTTTATTTCCAAGACTTTGTAAATATGATACCAGTGCGTCCATCTCTGTGATTTTATTACTTTTTTTATTAAATTTCCTTATAGCAATTTTATCTCCATACCTTTTTTTAAAACCTTCAATTGCAGTGGAGTCTTGACTAATTCCAAGCTGAACATTTAAGTCATTTTTAAAATTATTTTGATACTCTTCTGTATAAGGCATTCCTGCAAATTGTAAAGCTAACATTTTATTTTTTATATCATCTATCTGCAATTCTCTATTTAATAAAAAAGGATAAGCTGGCATTATAGATTCTGGAACTAAAGACTGAGGATGATATAAATGTTCTACATTCCATTCATCTGAATATTTTTCTCCAACTCTTGCTAAATCTGGCCCTGTTCTTTTAGAACCCCAAGCAAATGGATAATCATACATGCTTTCTATTGCTAAAGAATAGTGCCCATATCTTTCTACTTCATCAACTAACCTTCTTATTTGTTGACTATGACAACCATAGCACCCTTCTCTTTTGTATATAAAAAATCCTTGCAATTCTAGAGGTGTATATAGTCTAAGTTGGTCTGTTTTTTCTAAAGAAATTTCTTTTTTAAATAAAGGGAAAATTTGTATAATAGCTCCAATAGAAGTAACAAAAATAATAAGAATTAATAGTATAAAAATCTTTTTTTCTATTTTGCTATGAAAATTACTCATAAATTAGATCAGCTATTATTTTTTGTTATTTTTAACTATACCAAGCTTACTATCTTTTATAGTTTTTATTGTATTATATACCATAATTAATGCTCCTAACCAAAATAATAAGCCTCCTAATGCTCTTATAAGATAATAAGGGCTCAACACCTTAACTACTTCTATAAATGAATATTTCAAAAATCCCATGTCATCGTAACTTCTCCACATTAAGCCTTGTGTAATGCCAGCAGTCCACATAGAAATTATGTATAGGACTATTCCTAAGCAAGCTAGCCATAAGTGAATGCTAATCAATTTGACAGAATACATTTCTTTTTTGCCCCATAAATCTGGTATCATATGATATAATGCTCCAAAGCTAATTAGCGCAACCCAACCAAGTGCTCCAGAATGAACATGACTTATTGTACATTCAGTATAGTGACTTAAGGCATTGACAGATTTTATTGCCATAACAGGACCTTCAAAAGTGCTCATTCCATAGAAAGCAACAGCTATAATTAAGAACCTTAATACTGGATCATCGCGCAACTTATACCAAGCACCAGATAAAGTCATAATTCCATTTACCATTCCACCCCATGATGGTAACCATAGAATGATAGACATAGTCATTCCTAAAGTTTGAACCCAATCAGGTAATGATGTGTAAATTAAATGATGAGGACCTGCCCATATATAAGTAAAGATTAATGACCAAAAATGTAAAATTGATAGCCTATAAGAATAGATAGGTCTGTTAGCTCTTTTAGGAACAAAATAATACATTATGCCTATAAAAGCTGCTGTAAGCCAGAAGCCAACAGCATTATGGCCATACCACCATTGAATCATCGCAGACTGTACACCAGAGAAGAAAGATATACTTTCAGCACTATTCCAAGATATAGGGATGCTTATATTATTTCCAACATGAAGAACTGCTATAACGATTATAAAAGCCATAAAGAACCAATTTGCAACATAAATATGTGGTTCTTTTCTATTTTTTAAAGTCATTAAATATACAAATAAATATAGTAACCATATAACTGTAAGTAAAATATCAGCATACCATTCTGGTTCAGCATATTCCTTTCCTTGAGTTATACCCATTACATATCCAGAAACTGCTAATAATAAGAATATTTGAAAAGAATAAAAAATAAAGCTCACAATTTTTGATGAATAAATTATTACTTGGCATGTTCTTTGAAGGACATAAAAAGACGCACCCAATAAAACATTACCACCGAAAGCAAATATCACACCACTAGTATGAATTGGCCTTAGTCTGCCAAAAGTTGTCCACTCAATGCCAAAACTAAGCTCTGGAAAAACCATTTGAAATGCGATAAAAACACCTGCTCCCATTCCAATAATTGCCCAAAATAATGATGCAATAGCAAATAACTTTATATTTTTATAGTCGTAATTGACTATATTCATAAGGGATTATAAAAAAATTTTTAAGTAAGGTATCATAAGTTAAAAAGCTAATCAATAAATTGCATATATATGAAAAACGTAATTCTATTTGAGCATAAGCAAAAATAGTAGCTATACTAATAGTTAGGAGTAAGAGTTGCTATAAATAGTTTAAAAATAAACTGAGTTGCAGATAAAGAATTATAACAAATCTTATAATCATGAAGCGCAGTATCGTAAGCGCTAAAATAAGGGCATCTAGGCAAGAATAAAAATAAGTGGTAGAACAAAAGCCTAAAAAAATAGAGGCTAATGATGCTATTAGAAAAAAAGAATAAGTAATGAAAAATGGAAAGAGCTAGTAGAAGAATATAAAAAAAGTAATGTAAGTAAATATGAATTTTGTAAGCAAAAGAATGTGCCGAGAAGTACATTTTATAAATGGCACAGAATTCTTGTAG
>NZ_RXFM01000073.1 GCF_003953955.1 Candidatus Aquarickettsia rohweri
ACATCAGGTAGCTCATACATTGGAAAAAATATAAAGATATGTGATCTCAAATTAGAGGTTAACAAGAAGTTTTTATATAAATATGATTTTATGGCTAGATGGAATTTCGATATAACATTAGAAAAAATATTGCCTATAGACGAAGACAAAACATATCCTGTCTGTATATCGGGAAAAGGAGCATCTCCTGATGAAGAATGTGGTGGGGTGAATTGCTTTCAAAAGCAAAAGAATGATTGGAAATATGATAAATATGAATTGTTATACGAACTAAGTACTGTTTTTGCTGATAAGAAAAATGCAAGTAAAAGAATATGTGATGTAGTTGATATTGAAAGGATTGAACAAGCACAATATTGGATAAATATTGATAAATATGAATATAAAGATATCAACAAGCACCTAAACTTATACACTAAGAATGGTAGAAATTGGAGAAAAACTCTTACCGAAATTGATTCGTAGATTGTTATGTTTTGCGAATGATCATGTTAAAATATTGAATTTAATACTTTATTATATTATCATCATAATTAGTATAATTATATTAGGGTATAAAAATGTCTATTTATGATGGTGACAAAGTAATTTCTCCAAGCACTGCAGAGCTTTTTGCTGCTGATGGATTTAAGATATCAGAACCGCCTGATACTGAAGCGTATAGAATGTTTTATGCTAAGGCAGCTAAGAAAGTTGATGAACTATTAGCCACTCCATACTCTGTAACAGAAGAGACTAAAGAACTACAATATACTTCTGATACTACAGACTCGACAATAGAAGGCTAATTTGAAAATTTTTAAAAATCTGTATCAAAGATTAGTGCTATAAAATGATATTTCAAAATTTTACTGATATTAAGGCATATTTGGAGATTCAAAGAATTGAACATACTAAATTAGAGCGTTCATTTAAGTATGTAAGTTACCCTCTTCATGTACACTTTGGTTATGAAGAAAGTGCTTATAATCATATAACTGGGAACATAACTATACAAAGTCAAAGTAAAATAGATTTTTTACATGAAGTAACTCATAAGTCTCTCATTCAGGAATTTGGTCATTCTTATCCTTATACAAAAAATGCTCATGAAACTAATCATGACATTATCTTTTTAAAAGCTATACAAAAGATTTTGTGTAAATTTTCAATTATGCTGCAAGAAAAATGTTTAGATAAATGTAATGTAGAAAGCAATACAAGGGAAGAATTAAATTCGAACATTTATCATATCCATAGTTCGTTGCATAAACATGTTTCTGTTAATACTTGTCTATTAGCTATTGGCGAGTATGGTAATAGATTGTACGAAACAAATTATTATTTTCATAATAAATACTATCCCCTTATTTTTCTAACTGGTCTTGACATAATAATAGCTCAGATGCAAATAAAATATCGTATGCCTGCTTTAAATTTTAATGACACTCAATCTATTGAGGCTGTTTACCGAGCATTTAATTTATTAGAAAAATTGTCAGATGAAGAGTTTAAAGAATATATGGATGCAGCATCAGCAAGATATGTGCCTGTATTTGAAAGCATAAACGAATCACCTCATTTATCTTCAATACATAGTATGAGTAGCACAATACCCACAGAAATTTTATTGAAAGAATTTGTAAAAAGAATACCTAATGTATCACTTGCAAATAAGTATTTTAATGGTTTATGGGAAACTCACTTGTCTAAAATTAATTATCTTAAGGTTAAAAATTTTGCTGAAAAGTTTTCAATTAATGTAATAAATTATAAATGTCATATTACTGGAGAAAGTTATATCTCTAAAATTATTGCAGCTAATACAAATAGTGCTGATTGTAAGCTTTCTGTACAATTTATAGGTTCTTTAACAGATATATTGCATAGAGATTTTGAAATGGTGAAAATGGAAATCTTGCCCAGAGCAATAGGAACCATGATAAAAAAAGCTACCTATACTGAAGCAAGCATATATGATGAATCTTATGAAACTAATTGTGAATTAAAAGTATTTTCTCCAGTTATTGACTATTATACTTCATTAAATTAAAATTTTCAGAAAGTATACTTTTTGGTAAGTCCAAAAACATACTATGAAAAATATGTAAAACATAAGGAGTTATTTTCACTATGGTGGTAAAAAATAACTTGTTCCCATAATGGTAATATGTTAGTGTAATATGATTATATAATTTAATATTAAAATATTGAGAATTATTGCACGTAGCACTTTAAAATTATTTTGGATAAAATATACTGATGCAGAACAACCTTTAAAAGCTTGGTTTGAAATTGTAAAAGCCAGTATTTGGGAAAAACCTAATGATATAAAAGAAGTATTTCGTTCTGCTGATATCCTATCTAATAATAGAGTAGTTTTTAATATTAAAGGTAATAAATATAGATTAATAGTTAGTGTAAGATACGATTTGAAAATAGTATATGTTAGATTTATAGGAACTCATGCAGAGTATGATAAAATAGATGCCATTAATATTTAGGAGAAAAGAATGATAAAAATTAAACCAATTAAAACAGAATATGATTATAAAAATGCCCTTAACACTATTGATAAATTATGGGATGCTAAAGCAAACACAGAAAAAGGCGATTATCTAGAGATATTAACAACTTTAGTAGAAAAGTATGAAGAAGAACATTATGATATCCCAGCTCCTGATCCAATAGAAGCAATTAAATTTATAATGGAGCAAAAAAATATAAAGCGTACTGAGTTAGAAAAAATTCTAGGAAGTAGAAGTAGAGTTTCTGAAATATTAAATAAGCAAAGAAAATTAAATTTACGAATGATTAGGAATCTTCATAACACGTTAAGTATACCATATGAAATTTTAGCAGAAGATTATAAAACAACTAAAGAAAATCAAATGAAGTTATGAATCATTATAAAGTAATATACAAAAAACTTTTACAATAGGCATTCAGTTATAATTAGTGTAATAATCAAATATAAAATTTATTGGTGAAAATTTCATACTAAAAAACGATTATATATTATAAAAATAGAAGTCTGAGATAAAAAATGGCAAATAAATCAATTTTCAAGCGTTTTTATTGTTTTTATATGTATTTATATATATTTATCGAAATAGATAGCTTAAATCGCATTTATGGAAGAGAAATTTTTTACTATTTTAAAAATTTTAAATTATTGAAGTATAAATTTTCTAAAATCACTTTTTGAATTAACAATAATTTTTACAAAAACAAAATTTGTTAAATAAATAATAATGTTCTATAATCGGACTTATAAAACACTATAATAAATTATGAATAATTTCATAAATATTAATAACGATAAAAATTCTATAATTGTTGCAAACTTACAAGAAAAAGTAAAAGATTATGCACGTCATGCCTTTGCAAAAAATACGATAAAAAACTATCAAAGTGATTGGAAAATTTTTTGTACTTGGTGTGAATCTCTAAATATTAATCCTCTGAATATCACTCATAATACACTAATTGCCTACATAACATTCCTTGCAGAAGAAAATTATAAAGCCTCGACAATTCAAAGAAAAATTAGTGCTATTTATAAATATTGTGAGACCAAAAATATTCATATCAACCTTCAAGACAAAGAATTTAAAATTGTATGGCAAGGAATTAGAAGAAAAATTGGTATTGTAAAACAAGGTAAAGACCCAATTCTACTTAAAGATCTAGAAGATATATTACAACATATTTCTAAAAATACTCATATGGGAATTAGAGATAGGGCTCTTCTTACATTTGGTTGGTTCTCTGCTATGCGTAGGTCTGAACTCGTTAAGCTTAACTGGCAAGATATTTCCTTCATTAAAGAAGGAATAATTATAAATATTAGACAAAGTAAAACTGATAAATTTGGTGAAGGTCAAAAAATAGCTATACTCAAAAGAAAAATATTTTGTCCAATAAAACATCTAAAAGCCTGGCAAAAAATTAATAATAATGAAGCAGTATTTTGCTCTGTAAACAAAGCAGATAAAGTTACAGGTATTAGACTCTCCTGCATTGATGTTGCAAGAATTACTAAAAAACATTCAGCAAAGATAGATTTTGATACATCTAAAATTGCAGGACATTCTTTAAGGCGTGGGTTCGTTACTACTGCTGTTAGCTCTGGCATACGCAATCATATTATTATGAAAACCACTCGCCACAAATCCTCTAAGATGATTGATGATTATACTCACGACAATTCTTTATTAGAAAATAATGCTACTAACATGATAATCACTTCTAATTCTTCCTCTAAAAAATTTAATAGTATTTTAAAAAATTATTTACAATTTAAAGCAGCTTATAAATTATATAATAAAGTAAAAACTAATATCAAAAAATTATATTTTTTCTGTATACCACCCACCCTATAATTTTGAAAAATTTTTCAGGGAAAATGATTAATAAATATTCTTAAATTATTAAGACGTATTATAATTTATATTACAAACTTAGCTCTTTATATATTGATTATTGCAGATATCTCGTTTAAAGGATTAAAGTATGAAAGACTATTTTTATCTAAAAACTCTTACCAAAACAATATTCTCAAGTCAGGTTTTAATCCCAGACCTGTTTTAATAGAAATTGAGTTATGAATTTAGAAAAAGCAAAAGACATTTTAAAAAATATCTATGGATATAATAACTTTATAGGAAAACAAGAAAAGACTATAGAAGCTATTTTAGCAAATAAAAACATTTATGACTTCTAAAAGTCCTCTTATAGATAAAAATAATAAGATCATTGGAGTAATAGGTGAAGTGACCCATAAGATATTGAATAATTTAGCAGCGTAGTTATAAGTAATAAACTTGTAAAATACAACATTGTCTTATTTGCTAGTAAATTTCAGATTTTGAAAATACCTATTTCCCATGTTGAAATTGTAAAATATATATAGTATAAATATGTTGAATATAAACTGAAATATTGATAGAGATGAAGATAGGGTATGCTAGAATTCCTACAAAACACCAATGTGAATCTTTAGATCAACAAATTTTAGAATTAAAAAAATATGGATGCGACAATGTATATTATGAAGTAATTAGTGGAGCCAATAGTAAGAGAAAGGAATTAACTAAAGCCTTAAAATCCTTGAAGTCAGGAAATACTTTAGTAATAGTAAGTATTGATAGATTAGGACGAAGTTTAAAAGATTTGATATCAATTATTAGTGATCTTAAAGAAAAAAAAATAAGTTTTAAGAGCTTAAAAGAACAAATGGATACCAATACAGATACTGGAATGTTATTATTTAATATGATGGGGTCAATAGCAGAATATGAGAGAAAATTAATAAATAGAAGAATTTATGATTGTATAAAAAGAGCAAAAGAGCAAGTTAAATTGCTAAAATGGCAAAGGTATCGAGACAGACACTTTACAATTGGAAGATGAATTTGGAGGTTTCAGATTATAAATCTTACCCTCACTTTTGAATGGGTCTCCTAATAATGAAAAAAATAATAAACCAAACAATAAAAAAAGAGAAAACACTAGGAATAATATATTTAAAGATAAATGATATTAAATCCAAAAGAGTAATATCACCATACTCAATTAAAAACAAAGAAAAGAATAAACGATTTGGAGGCTAAGGCTTATTGATATAGCAGAGTAAAAGGAAGAGTATTCAGGATCGATAGAATTAATATTTCAAAAATATGATTTACTAATTAGGAGTTAATTAAAGATGAATATAACAATAATAGGAACAGGTTATGTAGGTTTGGTGACAGGAGTTTGTTTAGCAGAACTAGGACATACAGTAATATGTATTGATAATGATGAGTTAAAAATAAAAGCTTTATCTAAAGGTATATGCCAAATATATGAACCTAATTTAAATAATTTATTACAGAAAAATATTATAAATAAAAAAATAACATTTACTTCAGATAAAAAACCCTTAGATAAAAGTAATATTATCATAATTGCAGTGGGAACTCCTCTTAAAGAAAATGGTGAAATAAATATGACATTCATTAATGATGTATTAAGAGATATAATAAGTAACGTTAAGAAAGATACTATAATCATAATCAAATCTACAGTACCAATAGGAACAGCTGATGAGATAAAGAAAAATTTAGATAATACGGATTTAAATTATCATATTGTTTCAAATCCAGAATTTTTAAGAGAAGGGCTAGCTGTTAGTGATTTTATGAATCCTGATAGAATTGTAATAGGCACAGATTCTGAATATGCAAAAAAAGTAATTTCAAAACTTTATAATTATTTTCATGCACTAAAAGTACCAATTATATATACAGATAATAAAACAGCAGAACTAATTAAATATGCTTCTAATGTTTATTTAGCAACACGAGTATCCTTTATAAATCAAATAGCTGATATTTCTGAAAGTCTAAAATGTGATATTAAAGATATTGTATATGGTATAGGGCTTGATAAAAGAATTGGTAATACTTATTTAAGTCCAGGTCCTGGGTTTGGAGGATCATGTCTTCCAAAAGATACTAAAGCATTAATTAATATAGCTAAAGCAAAAAACATAGAGTGTCCAATAATTAAATCTGTATACAGCTATAATAATAATAGAATGAAAAAGTTAGGAATAAAAATTTTTAATATATTATTAAAACATAATGTATCAAAGACTAAGTATACAATTGGAATACTAGGAGTAACTTTTAAAGCAGATACTGATGATGTTAGAAATAGTCCAAGTGTTACTATCTTAAAACATCTAACAAAAGTAATAGATTGTGATTATGAAATAAAAATCTTTGACCCCAAAGGCTTAAAAAATATCAAGAAATACTTTAAAAATAAAAAAATAAAATATTATGAAGATGTTTATGAAACTGTAAAAGAATGTAATATTATAGTAATTCTAACAGATTGGAATTACTTTAAAAAGTTAGATTATGATAAGATTAAAAATATAATAAAAAATCCTATAATATATGACTGTAAGAATATATTATCTAAAAAACATATAGAAGATATAGGATTTGATTATTATGGTGTAGGTTAATTAACTGGATTGCTTTTATAGGTAAGAGCTAAAATAAGGGCATCTAGGCAAGAATAAAAATAAGTGGTAGAACAAAAGCCTAAAAAAATAGAGGCTAATGATGCTATTAGAAAAAAAGAAAAAAAGAATAAGTAATGAAAAATGGAAAGAGCTAGTAGAAGAATATAAAAAAAGTAATGTAAGTAAATATGAATTTT
>NZ_RXFM01000074.1 GCF_003953955.1 Candidatus Aquarickettsia rohweri
CTACCTGACTAAGCTTATCTATTGATTTGCGCATATCACATGCTTGATTATATATAAATATTTTGGTTCTTATACTTCCTATTAACATTCTAAAATTCCTACTATCGCTTTAATCTCTTCTATTTTGCATCCTTTATTAAACCCTATTCTTATCCCCTTTTTACTTTCTATTATCATCTCTGATTTTATTTCTTCACTTCTTTCTTCTTCGCATTCTTTCACTCTTATTGGTATAAATTTATTTTTTACTGTATTTCTTTTATTTTCTACAAGAATTCTGTGCCATTTATAAAATGTACTTCTCGGCACATTCTTTTTCTTACAAAATTCATATTTACTTACATTACTTTTTTTATATTCTTCTACTAGCTCTTTCCATTTTTCATTACTTATTCTTTTTTTCTTTTTTTCTAATAGCATCATTAGCCTCTATTTTTTTAGGCTTTTGTTCTACCACTTATTTTTATTCTTGCCTAGATGCCCTTATTTTAGCGCTTACAAATCAATAGATAAGCTTAGTCAGGTAGTAGGAGAGGAGTTTGAAAATAATATAATGGATGGGGATATTTTAGCGTTTACATAACAAAATCAAAACTAAATAACTTGCAAAATTTAATTTCTTGATTTATTTTTCGCATGGAAGCATTTGATGAGGGCAAAATTATTTGCTAACTTGGTCAGGTCTGAAAAGAAGCAGCCATAGCTTAGATTTTTGGGTCTCATTTTGCTTCCTATGCAAGTTTAAAGGAAGTATCTTTTTTATAAAAATGTTTGATAAATATCAATATATTCAAGTTAATTTAGAGCACCTTAAAAAAAATTATTTAAAGTTAAAGTCTTTTTTGAACTCAAATAAAACTATTTGTTCTGCAGTTGTTAAAGCAAATGCATATGGTTTAGGAATAAAAGAAGTAAGTCAGGCTTTATATGAAGTTGGTTGTAGAAATTTTTGGGTTACAAATTTAAAAGAAGCATTTTTAGTTAGATGTGTATCTATTGAATCAAATATTTATATTTTTCAAGGTATTAACAGTTATGAAGAGCTTGAAGTTATTAAGGAAAATAATTTTATACCTGTAGTTAGTAGTATAGAACAATTAAATTTGATTAATCTATATGTAAAAGATAAAGTTAATATAGTTTTAAATTTTGATACTGGTATTGGTCGTGAAGGTGTGCAAATAGAGGAAATAAAACAGTTGAATTTAGAAAAATGTAAAATTGAACTGATTATGAGTCACCTATCTTGTTCTGAACAAAAAGAACATTTTTTGAATAAAGAACAGCTTGACTTATTTAAAAATATTCAAGATTTATTTGTTGATGCAAAATTTACACTGGCAAATTCAGGAGGTATATTTTTAGGACATGAGTATCATTTTAATATGGTAAGGCCAGGTAGTGCATTATATGGTGTTAATATATTAGAAGACAATAATGATGTTAAAATGCTAAATGTTGTGGAATTTTATGCAAGTGTTTTAAATAGAAAAATTTTTTATAAAAAGCAATATATAGGTTATAATGCGACTTATAAAGTAAATAAAGGAGATAAAGTATTGATAATTAATGCAGGTTATTACGATGGGTATAGAAGAATATTAAGTAATAAATCTATGGTTTATTCAAAAGGATATTTTTTGCCAGTTATTGGTATAGTGAGTATGAATATGATTGCAGTAAATGCTAATGCACTACCGGAATCTTTATTTAAAAAAATAAAAAGTGTTGAATTAATTGGTGAAAAAATTACTATTAAAGAAATTGCTAAATGGGCAAATACAGATCAGAGAGAAATTTTAACAAATATTTCCTCTAGTTCTAGAAGAATTTATATAAAATGAATTTATTTAAACATATACAAACATTAGGTGTTATTTCATTAAGATTACTAAAAAATATAGGAGAATTAGTAATATTTTTATGTAACGTTTTATGTAAATTATTTACAGTTCCATTTTATATTAGGAATTTTTTTCAGCAATTAATAACTATAGGATTTTATTCATTACCAGTGATTGGGTTTACTGCAATTTTTACAGGTGCAGTTTTAGCCTTGCAAACTTATACTGGCTTTTCAAGAATGCATGCCGAAAGTTCAATTGCTTCAGTTATTGTTATTTCTATAACTAGAGAATTAGGCCCGGTATTGGCGGGATTAATGCTGGCTGGTCGTGTTGCTGGATCAGTAGCAGCAGAAATTGGAACAATGAAAATATCAGAGCAGGTAGATGCTTTATACACATTAAACACTGATCCAATTAAATATTTAATTATTCCAAAAATAGTAGCTGGTACAATAGTATTGCCATTATTGGTATTGGTTTCTGATGTTATTGGAATTTTTGGTGGTTATCTTGTTGCTGTATATAAAATTGGGTTTGAATATCACTCATATATTAGAAGTACATTGAAATTTTTAGAGTATCAGGATGTCATGTCAGGTTTGTTTAAAGCTGCTGTATTTGGTTTTATTGTGACATTTATAGGGTGTTTTTTTGGATTTAAAACTTCTGGAGGTGCAAGTGGAGTGGGTGTTGCAGCTACTCAGTCTGTGGTATCATCATCAATATTGATTTTACTATTCAATTATCTAATAACTGGGTTATTATTTGTCAGGTAATTATGTCTAGAAACAACCTTATATCAGTTAGTAATTTAAACAAGACTTTTGGTGATAAGAGGGTTTTAAAAGATATAAATTTTAATGTTTTAAAAAGAGAGTCATTTGTTATTATAGGCGGATCAGGGAGTGGTAAATCTGTCCTTTTAAAGTGTTTAGCAGGTTTATTGAATCCTGATGAGGGGAGTAAAATTATTATAGATAATGAATTTGTTACACACACTCATATTATTCAAAGAAAAAAATTTATAAAGAAATTTAGTATGCTTTTTCAAAGTAATGCTCTTTTTGATAGTTTGCCTGTATGGCATAATATTTGTTTTAGCCTAATAAATTCAGGTATTTTAAACATTGAGAGAGCTAAGCAACATGCGGTAGAAATGTTAGAATTAGTTGGGTTAAACGAAGAAATTGTTGAATTGTATCCAGCAAGTTTGTCGGGAGGGATGCAAAAAAGAGTGGCTATAGCAAGGGCAATTGCAGTTAATCCAGAAATTATATTTCTTGATGAACCTACTTCAGGACTAGATCCAGTGATGTCAGATACAATTACAACTTTAATTAAAGGCATTAGTAAAAAATTGAAATCTACAACAATTACTATAACTCATGATGTAAAAATAATGAAAAAGATTGCTGATAGGGTAGCATTATTAAAAGAGGGAGAGATTTTTTGGATAGATACTCTTAAAAATACTGTAAATAGTGATAATGAATATGTTAAATTATTTTTAAATAAGTAAATTTTATGGAAATATCTATATATTTTAAAGCCTTTTTTATATTAATATTAATAATAAGCATTATTGGAGTAGTTGCTGTTTTTGCAAAATTTATTAAAAATAAAAAAATATTCGGTAATTTTGTAATGAACAATGATTTAAAACTTGAAGAAACTTTAAATATAGATTATAAAAGAAGATTAGTATTGTGTAAATTTAAGAAAAAAAAATATTTAATATTACTTAGTCAACAAGATATTTTAATAGATGTCATTACTGAAGAATAGAAAATTATTATTAATAATTTTTATAATTTTTATTTTATTTGGAGCTAACCTATATAATGCTGAAGCTCAAGGAGTAACAATAGACTTTGGTGATAATGATGATCAAACTTTATTTAGTAATAAAGTAATACAGCTTATTGGCCTTATTACTATTTTAAGTGTAGCTCCATCAATTTTAATAATGGTTACGTCTTTTACTAAGATTACTATTGTTTTTTCAATACTTCGTCATGCACTTGGTTTACAACAAACTCCACCAAATATAGTTATTATTAGTTTGTCTTTATTTCTTACATTTTTTATTATGTTTCCTACATTTAATAAATCCTATGAAAATGGTTTGTTGCCACTTATGAATAATCAAGTAGATGAGGAAAAAGCATTACCAAAAATAATAGATCCTTTTAAAATTTTTATGAAATAAAATACAAGAGATAAAGATCTAGATTTATTTAAAGATATTGCTAAAGAATCTCAAAATTTAGAAAAAATTGAATTACCCCTAAGAGTTATAATTCCTGCATTTATGTTAAGTGACTTAAAAAGAGCGTTTGAGATAGGATTTTTAATTTATTTACCATTTTTAATTATAGATTTAGTGGTTGCATCTGTGTTAATGGGAATGGGTATGATGATGCTGCCGCCTGTTATAATATCTTTACCATTTAAGTTAATTTTCTTTGTAATGATTGACGGTTGGTATATGTTAAGTGGAAGTTTAGTTAAAAGCTATGGATTAGGCTAATATATTTAAGAAACAACTTTCAAAGCTTTTTAAAATTAATTTATTATTTACTCTATTATTAATAACATGAAATTTAAGGACAAATTAAATATTGCTGAAGTTGAAGCTAAATGGCAAAAAACTTGGAGTGAAGCTAAAATTTATAAATGGGATAACACAAAATCAAGAGATGAGATATATTCAATAGATACACCTCCTCCAACAGTTTCAGGCCAATTACACATGGGCCATGTATTTAGTTATACACAAGCAGATTTTATTGCAAGATTTCAAAGAATGAACGGTAAATCTGTTTTTTATCCTATAGGTTTTGATGATAATGGATTGCCAACAGAAAGGCTTGTTGAGAAAGTCAAAAAGATTAGAGCTAAAGATTTAAGTAGACATGAATTTATAAAAGTATGTGAAGAGGTAGTTTTAGAAACAGAAGAAAAATTTAGAAATGTTTATAAATCTCTTGGTTTAAGTTTTGATTGGGAACAGGAATACCAAACTATTAGTTCTAAATCTCGAAAGCTTTCTCAGATGTCATTTATTGATTTATATAATAAAGGTAAAATTTTAAGAAAATTTGGTCCAAGTTTTTGGGATGTTAAGGATCAAACTGCAATAGCTCAAGCTGAAAATGTTGATAAAGAGCAAAAAGGTACACTGAATTATATTAAGTTTAAAACCTTAGATAATGAAGATATAGTTATTGCAACCACTAGGTCTGAGATGTTGCCTGCTTGTGTTGCTATTTTTTATCATCCTGAAGATGAGAGATATAAAAAATTGAGAAATAAAAAAGCAGTTATTCCGTTTTTCAATCAGCATGTTTCTATTTTATCAGATCATCAAGTTGATAAAGAAAAAGGTACAGGGTTAGTTATGTGTTGTACTTTTGGTGATATTCAAGATATTGAGTGGTGGAGAAAACATAAGCTTGAAACTATTGAATGTATTAATTTATATGGAAAAATGAAAAATGCTGGCTTTCTTAATAATCTTAAAATAAAAGAAGCAAGAGATTTAACTATAGAAAAGTTAAAAGAAAGTCAGTTATTAGTCAAGCAAGATGAAGTTGTACAGAATGTTAAATGTGCTGAGAGATCTGGAGCAGTTTTAGAAATTATACCGACAAATCAATGGTATATTGAAGTTTTACCTTATAAAAAACAATTACATGAAAAAAATGATAAATGTAATTGGTATCCAAAATTTATGAAGGAAAGGTTAACTAATTGGATAGATGGATTAAATCAAGATTGGTGTATTTCTAGACAAAGGTATTTTGGTGTTCCATTTCCAGTTTGGTATTCAAAAAGAAAAGGTGAGGAAGGTAAGATTCTTATTGCTAATGTTAATAAACTTCCTATTGATCCTTATATTGATTTACCAGAAGGGTATAGCAGAGAAGAAATTGAGCCAGAAACTGATATAATGGACACATGGGCAACTAGTGCTATAACACCACAGCTTTCTAGCCATGGTATAAGTGAAGACTTGATGCTTGACAAAGATAGACATAATAAATTATTTCCATATGACCTGCGTCCTCAAGCTCATGAGATAATTAGGACTTGGGCATTTGGTACTTTAGTGAAATCGTTATTTAATCAAAATTCAATTCCTTGGAAGAATTTAATGATTAGTGGTTGGTGTTTAGCTTCAGATAAATCTAAAATGAGTAAATCTAAAGGTAATGTTGTGACGCCGGAAAAATTAATAAATGATCAAGGCGCTGATGTTGTAAGATATTGGGCATCTAGTTCAAAGCTTGGTATTGATATAGTTTATAGTGACCAGATTTTTAAAATTGGAAAAAAACTAATTAATAAATTATGGAATGCTGGGAAATTTGTCCACTCACATATTTGTCATATTAATAGTGAGATTACTTCAGTTAAAAATGAAATTAAAATTGGAGCTATTTTTTGTGACTTAGATAAGTGGATACTCTCAAGTTTGTATCAAGTTATTGAAAATGCAACGGCATCTTTCAAGAATTATGAATATTGTGATGCTAGGGTGTTTATTGAAAATTTCTTTTGGAATGATTTTTGTGATAATTATTTAGAACTTATAAAGACAAGGGTATATGACGAAGCAGATAATAATCCTAAGGAAAAGAAAAGTGGGCTGCTAACTCTTTACTATGTTTTTAATACATTATTAAAACTTTTTGCTCCATATATTCCTCATATTACTGAAGAATTAAATTCTATTTTATATGGTGAAGATCATCAAATGGTGAATAAGATTAACATGTGGCCAAAATTAGATGGTTTTTATTTTTCTAGTAGTAGTTTAAATACAGGGATTGATGTTTTAAATTTACTGGAATTAGTAAGAAAGTATAAGTCAATCAATGAGCTTTCTTTAAGAGCTGAATTAAGTGGTATATATTTTAATGGTGCAAATATTCCAAAATTAGCTTTACTAGATTTAAAAAATGCCAGTAGTTGTAAAGAGATTCATTATAAAGAAAGTATTGCTGAGCCTAGTTTGCAATCAAATTGTGGTAAATATTTAATTAAAGTTGTGTAAACGCTAAAATATCCCCATCTTGACAAGTATTATCCGCCTTTCTTTGGGTTTCTTAAGTTTTTTGATAATTCTAAAAAAAATTTAATTTGATGATATTTTTTTATCAATATTATATGGAAGTAAATTTACTAACTCTTTTGGATCAGAATAATCATGAATATGATTCAGCAAATATTTTAAATAATCATAAGGATTAATCTTATTTACTTTGCAAGTTTCAATAATACTATAAATATTTGCACTAGCTTTAGCACCCTTAGTTGTTGCACAGAACATC
>NZ_RXFM01000075.1 GCF_003953955.1 Candidatus Aquarickettsia rohweri
AATTATGGTAATGTCAATCTATCTGGTGATAAAGGAAAATCAAATGGGCTTACAAATGCATGGCTTTCAAGTTCTTTAAAAATTTCTCCTATAGAGCAATTAAAATTCTTACAAAAGCTTATATCAAATAACTTGCCAGTTAGTAAACAAGCTCAAGAAATGACAAAAAAAATATTGTATATTGAAAGATTAGGAGATTGGAAACTTTATGGGAAGACAGGTAATGGGCTATTGCGAAGTGATGGTAATAATAAGTTAGATATACAAGTGGGTTGGTTCATAGGTTGGATAGAAAAAATGGTATATCAATAATTTTTAATTACTTAATTGTTGATGAAAAAAAACAAAAAACTTATGCAAGTTTTAGAGCTAGGGATAGATTAAAAAAATTGCTTAAAAAATATAATTATTATTAAATTTTTAAAAGGTCTGAAATTTTTAATGTAAAAACATCTATAAGATTATTAACTGCAGATTTAAATTAAAAAAAAGATTGATGAGTGTGCTGAGATAAGATAATTAATAATGTGAAATTTATATTTTGTTATTTGTGAATATTAATGAAAAAAAATAATAAAAGTTTAACGGATTCAATAGTTAATTGGATAGAATATAGATTACCAATATTCAGTTTTATTAAGCATTCTGCAGACTATAGAGTTCCTAAGAATTTAAATTATGCTTGGAATTTCGGATCACTAGCTGGTATTGCGTTATTATTGCAAATTGTTACAGGGTTGTTTCTTGCAATGCAATATACTCCTCATGTTAAAATGGCGTTTGATAGTGTTGAAAATATAATGAGAAATGTTAATTATGGGTGGTTGCTTCGTTATACTCATGCAGTAGGAGCATCAATGTTTTTTGCAAGTATTTATATTCATATTGGCAGGGGATTATATTATGGTTCGTATAAATCTCCAAGAGAAATGGTTTGGTTTTTTGGAATTTTTATTTTTGTAGCAACAATGGCGACCGCTTTTATGGGGTATGTTCTGCCATGGGGACAAATGAGCTATTGGGGAGCAAATGTTATAACTAATCTGTTTTCAGCAGTTCCTTTTATTGGAGATGATATTGTTGTTTGGTTATGGGGAGGTTTTTCTGTAGATAATCCAACGCTTAATAGATTTTTTGCACTGCATTTTTTATTACCGTTTGTTATAGTGGGATTGGTTATTATTCATATTGTAGCTTTACATGTGCATGGATCTAACAATCCAACAGGTGTAGAAATTAAATCAAAAAAAGATTCTATTCCATTTCATCCTTATTATACTGTGAAGGATTTTTTTGGATTTGGAATATTTTTTATGATTTATTTTTATTTTGTCTTTTTTAAGCCTAATGTTTTGGGACACCCAGATAATTATATTGAAGCAAATCCATTGGTTACACCTGCACACATAGTTCCTGAATGGTACTTTCTACCCTTTTATGCAATACTAAGGTCTATACCTGATAAATTAGGTGGTGTAATTGCTATGTTTGGAGCCATATTGATACTTTTTGCTTTGTCTTGGCTTGATAGTTGTAAAGTGAAAAGTGCTAATTATAGGCCTTTGTTTAGAATCTTTACTTATCTGTTTTTTATAAATTTTTTGATTCTTGGATATTTAGGTGGAGAAGTAGCAGAGGAGCCATATATTACTTTTAGTCAAATTTCAACAATTTGGTATTTTGTTCATTTATTGGTGATTTTGCCCTTATTAGCTAAATTTGAAAAAGTTAAGAAATTGCCAAATTCTATTAGTGAATCTTAAATTTAAAGATAATATTTAAATTTACAGTTTTATTCTCATTGAAAATTATCATTAAATAATATATATTATTACTAGATTTTAAACTTATATATTTAATAGATATGGTAGACTATACAAATTATGCACAATCTAATGTTCAAAGACCTGGATATAATGAAGGTCTGAGAGTTTATATGTTATCTGTGTTTCAAAATATGGGAATAGCTCTTGTTATTACAGCTCTTGTTGCTATGTTTACAGCATCATCTCCAGGTTTGATGAATGCTATATTTTCTACTCCATTACAGTGGGTTGTTATGTTAGCTCCCTTAGGTATGGTGTTTTTTATGAGTGCTAAAATTATGTCTATGTCTGTATCAGGTGCTAGAACTTCATTGTGGGTTTTCTCAGGATTAATGGGGCTTTCTTTGTCATCAATATTTTATGTGTACACAAGTGAAAGTAT
Source organism: Candidatus Aquarickettsia rohweri (assembly GCF_003953955.1). Classification (GTDB taxonomy): domain Bacteria; phylum Pseudomonadota; class Alphaproteobacteria; order Rickettsiales; family Midichloriaceae; genus Aquirickettsia; species Aquirickettsia rohweri. The sequence continues at coordinate 2,209 of NZ_RXFM01000075.1, forward strand.
TGCAAAAACATTTTTTATTACAGCTTCGTTATTTGGGGCTATGGCATTATATGGCCATACAACGAAAAAGGATCTAACTGGAATGGGTTCTTTTTTAATGATGGGAGTTATAGGTATTTTTATTGCAAGTTTTGCGAATATGTTTTTTCAAAGTTCTGCTTTAAGTAATGTATTATCTTATGTTGGTGTTATAGTGTTTACATTGCTTACTGCATATGATGTTCAAATGCTTAAGTCAGTTTATTACCAAATGGGTAATGCTTCTAATGAAGTAGCTCAAAAAACTTCAATATACGGTGCTCTTAATCTTTATATGGACTTTATTAATTTGTTTATATTCTTACTAAGAATTTTTGGAGTTAGGAGGGATTAAATTATAAATATAAACAAAGTAAAATTAACTGGTGTATTGTCAATTTTGACTTTACACTAACGTTAAATTTTAATTATTAACTTTATTAAGTAGTTAAGTTGAACGAAGATAAATCTAAATTATCCGGAACAGTTTCTGTTTCAATTGAAAATGAAATGCAAAGTGCATACTTAGATTATGCAATGAGTGTTATAGTAAGTCGTGCATTGCCAGATTGTAGAGATGGACTAAAGCCAGTTCATAGAAGAATACTATTTGCTATGAATGAAACTGGTAACTTTCATGATAAACCATACAGAAAATCTGCTAGAGTAATTGGTGAAGTAATGGGTAAGTATCATCCTCATGGTGATAGTGCTATATATTCTGCTCTTGTTAGAATGGCGCAAGATTTTTCTTTAAGATTACCTCTTATTGATGGTCAAGGTAATTTCGGCTCAATAGATGGTGATTCACCAGCTCAAATGAGATACACTGAGGTTAGGCTTGCAAAATCTGCAAGTTTTCTTTTAACAGATATAGATAAAGATACTATTGATTTTCAAGATAACTATGATGGCTCTGAAAGAGAACCAAAAGTATTGCCATCTAGATTTCCCAACTTATTAGTAAATGGTGCAAGTGGAATAGCAGTTGGTATGGCTACTAGTATACCTACTCATAACTTAGGTGAAGTTATTGATGGATGCTGCGCTTTAATTGATAATTCTGAAATTTCAGATCAAGAACTTATTGAATTTGTTCCTGCTCCAGATTTTCCAACAGGTGGTGAAATTATCAATGGAAACAGTGTTAAATCTGCGCTTTTAAAGGGTAGAGGAAGTGTAGTAATCAGAGGAAAAACAGCTGTAGAAGAGAAAAATGGTAAAGAATCTATAATAATTTCTGAGATACCTTATCAGGTTAATAAAGCTGAAATGTTAAAAGCAATTGAGGATCTCGTTAGAGAGAAAGTAATTGAAGGTATTTCTGAAATAAGAGATGAGACAAATAAATTAGGAATTAGAGTTGTTATTGATCTTAAGCGTGAGGCAAATCCTGATGTTATATTAAATCAACTATATCAAAACACTCAGCTTCAAAATAGTTTTAGTATTAATATATTAGCTCTTAACGATGGTAAGCCAGAAGTTATGGGAGTAAGAGCTATACTTAGTGCATTTATTAATTTTCGAAAAGAAGTAATAAAAAGAAGAACTACTTTTTTACTTAATAAAGCAAGAACAAGGGCTCACTTATTGATAGGGCTTGCTATAGCTGTAGCAAATATTGATGAGATAATTGCTCTTATTAAATCTTCTGCAGATACACAGGCTGCTAAAATTAATTTAATGAGCAGAGAATGGAAATCTGAACAAATAATACCTTTGCTTGATTTGGTAGCTGATCATAGAAATGAGATAAAAGATGGTAAATGCTTTTTCACCGAAGAGCAGGCAAAAGCAATTTTAGAAATGAAATTACATCGTTTAACAGCTTTAGAAAAAGGTAAAATTGATAATGAACTCAAGGATCTTGCTAAGATTATAAAAGAATATCTTGATTTACTTTTCTCTGATGAAAAATTAGTTTCTTTAATAAAAGAAGAATTATTAAGTGTTAAGTCTACTATTGCGACTCCTAGAAAGACTGTTATTAAAAATGAAGGACTTAATGTTTCTGATGAAGATTTAATTCAGAAAGAAGATATGGTGGTTACATTGACTAAGACTGGGTTTATAAAAAGGGTTCCATTAGCAGTTTATAGAGCACAAAGACGTGGTGGAAAAGGAAGGTCTGCTATGACAATGTATGAGGACGATATTATTAATGAATTATTAGTTACTAATACTCATGTTCCGTTATTATTTTTTTCATCTATGGGAAAAGTTTACAAATTAAAAGTTTATAAATTGCCAATTTCCAGTCCTCAATCAAAGGGCAGGGCTGTAGTTAACTTATTACCTTTAGAGCAAAATGATAGCATTGCCAGTATTATGCCGATGCCAGAAAATATAGATGATTTAGATAAGTTAAATATTATATTTTCTACTCAAAAAGGAAACGCTAGAAGAAATAAACTTAGTGATTTTACAAATATTCAAGCAAATGGGAAAATTGCGATAAAATTAAGTAGTGATGATAAATTGGTTGCGGTTTCTGTATGTGAAGATCAGTCTCATATCTTGCTTGCAACAAGAAAGGGAAAAGCTGTAAGATTTTCTGTTGAGTCTTTAAGGGTATTTAAAAGTAGAGCATCAGATGGTGTAAAAGCTGCAAAGTTATCAGGAGGCAAAGATACTGTTGTATCAATGTCTATTTTAAATTCTGGTGAATTAGATATATTAAAAAGGGATGAGTATTTAAAAGTTCCTTTAAAAACTAGATTAAAATTAGCATTAGATATACATAATAAACCTCAAAAGCAACTAAATATAGATGGAATTGATATAAATAAAATTGCAAAAGAAGAGCAATTTATTTTAACAATTACAGAAAATGGTTATGGTAAAAGAACTTCAGCATATGAATATAGAGTTACAAATCGTAATAGCCAAGGAGTATTAAATATAGATACAGGTAATAGAAATGGTTACGTTGTCTCATCTTTTCCTGTTGAAGAAGACGACCAGATAATGTTAATGACAAATCTTGGTACTATTATTAGAACTGAAGTTAATAAGATTAGGGTAACTAGTAGAAATGCTAAGGGCGTCAAGATTATTGATTTAAATAAGGGAGAAAAAGTTGTTTCTATCTCTAAAATATCTATATCTATTGATGAGCGAGAATAATAGGGGTATGGTTACAGTTTGGAGATACTTTGTTATTTTCTGTTTAATCTTTATATACGGTATTATAATATCTCATTCAAAAATTGAAATAAATATTAGTGATGGAATATATGAAGCTTTACCGGTTGCAGTTGCAGAATTTGAAGGTAAGAATTTAGATTCAATTGAATTTGGAATAAAGATAAGAGATGTTTTAGTTAATGATTTAAATAATTCAGAAATATTCCGTGTTATAGAAAATGAGGCTTTTTTAGAAATTCCAACAATAAATAAAATTCCAGTTTTTACAAATTGGCGTACTATAAATTCTAGTATGATATTAGTTGCTAAGGTGAATTTAGATAGAGAAAAAGACTTTGTAGAAGTTAGTTATATATTATATGATTCTTTTAAGGAGAAGGAGGTAGAAAAGGGACAATATAAAATTCCTATAGCTGGATGGAGGAGGATTGCACATAAAATAGCTAATAGTATATATAAAAAATTTATAGGTGTTGAAGGCTATTTTGATTCACGTATTATCTTTGTATCTGAGAAAGGTGATGAAAAGAATAAGATAAAAAGATTAGCAATAATGGAACAGGATGGTGCTAATTTTAAATTTTTAACCAGTGGCAACGAATTTATTTTATCTCCTAGGTTTGATATGAAGTCTCAAAGAGTAACTTTTATGAGCTATAAGAGTAGAAAAAATCCTCCAAAGGTCTATGTGCTTGATTTAGAAACTGGGGAGCAAGATTTAATAGGTGACATGGCTGGCATGACTTTTGCCCCTAGCTTCTCTCCTGATAATAATTATGTTGTGATGTCTTTAGCAAAAAAGGGTACAACTAATATTTATGAAATAGATTTAAATACAAAAATAAAAAAAGAATTAACAAATGTTCATGGTTGTATAGATACTTCTCCATCATATTCGCCAGATGGTAAAAAAATATTATTTAATTCTGATAGAGGAGGAAGAAAAACTCAAATCTATGTAATGGATAGAGATGGTGAAAATATCAAAAAAATAAGTAGTGGCGAAGGTAGCTATAGAACTCCTATTTGGTCTCCTGATGGCAAATGGATAGCATTTACTAAAATATTATTAGGTAATTTTTATATTGGGATTATGAAGCCAGATGGTAGTGATGAAAGACTATTAACAAGTAGTTGGCTTGAAGAGGGTCCTTCTTGGGCTCCTAATAGTAGAACTATTATATTTGGTAGACAAAAAAGAGATGGAAGTAATAAAATTTATGCTATTGACATTGATGGTAATAATGAAAGAGTAATTTATACACCTACTGATGGATCTCAACCTTCATGGTCAGCACATTTAAATTAACTCGAACTGACAGTGACATATAAAAATTAGAAATTTATACCAAATTTATTCATCAGGAGCCACGAAAATAGCATATCAATACTGCTTTTTTATTGTTTATTCTCGTGTAAACGCTAAAATATCCCCATCTTGACAAGTATTATCCGCCTTTCTTTGGGTTTCTTAAGTTTTTTGATAATTCTAAAAAAAATTTAATTTGATGATATTTTTTTATCAATATTATATGGAAGTAAATTTACTAACTCTTTTGGATCAGAATAATCATGAATATGATTCAGCAAATATTTTAAATAATCATAAGGATTAATCTTATTTACTTTGCAAGTTTCAATAATACTATAAATATTTGCACTAGCTTTAGCACCCTTAGTTGTTGCACAGAACATCCAATTTTTTCTGCCAACTGCAAATGGTTTTATACTACGCTCCGAATCATTATTATCAATACGCAGTCTTCCATCTAAAAG
>NZ_RXFM01000076.1 GCF_003953955.1 Candidatus Aquarickettsia rohweri
GTATAAAACCATTTGCAGTTGGCAGAAAAAATTGGATGTTCTGTGCAACAACTAAGGGTGCTAAAGCTAGTGCAAATATTTATAGTATTATTGAAACTTGCAAAGTAAATAAGATTAATCCTTATGATTATTTAAAATATTTGCTGAATCATATTCATGATTATTCTGATCCAAAAGAGTTAGTAAATTTACTTCCATATAATATTGATAAAAAAATATCATCAAATTAAATTTTTTTTAGAATTATCAAAAAACTTAAGAAACCCAAAGAAAGGCGGATAATACTTGTCAAGATGGGGATATTTTAGCGTTTACTTATCTGCATTTTTTCTTAATTCTTCAAACGTAGCAACATATGCCATTGCCTTTAATTCATCTTTTACATTTTGTGGTATACTTAACTCATCTAATCTCGATTCTTTTGCTCCCTCATATGGTTCATTTTTATTAACATCAAAAATATCTTGAACAAAAAATTGAAATATTCCTTTCTCTTCTGCATCATTTATTAAGTTATTATTTAGCTCAAATATATAGTCATGAAGATCATAATCTACATCACTAAAATCTATATCATCTTCAATTGCCCTTTGTTTTAATGCTTGTAATTCAGCTATTTCTTCTTAATATATACTTTCATCTTCAATGTTAAAATCTAGAATAACTGGCTCATATTCATCAATAATATCAATATCATTATTTTGAGCAGCTTTCAGTGCAATTTTTGCAATTATTCTTAAATATTCTTGGTCAAATTCTTCATTAGTCATCCCTGGCATATTCACTCCCTTGTTAATACAATCCTAATTTTAGGTTAAGGAGTTTTTGGGAGCTTTGCAACTATAAATTGCTTATATAATGAAATTTAAACAATCATAAGTCACTACACAACCTCATAATGGCAATTAAATCATATCATATAATTAATTGATTATCTTTTATAGATTTAATTTTTAATTTGTATATCTCACCTTTTTGCAAATTTTTTGTAGAATATACCTTAAAATAATCCTCTGTATATCCATAATTATTAGATTCAGCTAAAATTATCTGTTCTTTTCCAATTTTATCCTTTAAATATTGATGCATTAATTTCTGCTTTAAATTCCTTAATTTTTTAGCTCTATCTTTTATAACACTAGACTCTATTTGTGGCATTCTTGCAGCAGGAGTATTATCTCTAGGTGAATAAGGAAATACATGTAAATGTACAATCCTTAGCTGCTCTATTAAATCATAAGTATTTTTAAACATCTCATCTGTTTCTGTTGGAAAGCCAGCAATTACATCAGCACCAAACACGACTTGAGACCTATGCTTCCATATTTCATTACAAAAATCTATAACTTGTTGCCTTCTATGCCTTCTTTTCATTCTTTTTAATATCATATCATCTCCTGCCTGCAAACTAAGATGCAAATGAGGCATAAATCTTGATTCATTTATAATTATATCAAAAAGCTCATCATCAATTTCAGCTACATCAATTGAAGATAGCCTTAGCCTTTTAATATCTGGAACCATCTTAAATAAGCGATTAATCATATTTCCCAAACTTGGTTTGCCTGGTAAATCTAATCCATAATCCGTAATGTCAACACCTGTAAAAACTAATTCTTTATAGCCTTGATCAACTAAATTCTGTGCATATTTTACAATCTCTCCAACAGGAACACTTCTACTATTACCTCTTCCATATGGGATTATACAAAAAGTACATCTATGATTACATCCATTTTGAATCTGCAAAAAAGCTTTTGATTTATTCTGAATTCCATCAATCATCTGATGAGCAGTTTCTTTTACTGACATAATATCGTTCACTAATATAGCTTCTGAATTTTCTAGCAATTGTTTATAAGTACCCTGCTCTAACTTCTCATGATTTCCAAAAACTTTATCCACTTCAATCATATTTGCATACTTTTCTGCAGATACTTGAGCAGCACAACCAGTAACTAATATTTTTTTATTTGGATTATCACTTCTAGCCTTTCTTATAGCCTGCTTTAACTTCCTTTCAGCTTCTTTTGTAACAGCACAACTATTAAATATAATTGCATTATTAATGCCAGCATTCTTTGCATGCTTTTCTATAAGTTCGCTTTCGTAAATATTTAATCTACAACCAAATGTAACTACCTCAACTGACATATTATAGAATAATATTCATATATAATTTTACTAATACGAACTTATACTATCTTTTTAAATAAAAATCCAATAATGTAAACATCAATGCAATTAAAATTGATGTTTGTGCAATATTAGTCTTAATAAACCATTTGAATATATCTTTTTAGTGACATACCTTTTACCATTATAATTAGCTATTTTTTTCAATTCATTTATAAAATTTTGATCAAAATTTTTATAAAACTTTTTATCTTTTTTTATATCAATAATTTTAAACCTATGATAAGTTGAATTTTCCAGAATTAAGAAGAGAAAATTTATAAAAAATCAAATCTGATTTCACACTCTCAACTTCAAATTCATTTATAATAAAATTTCCTAAGATGCAATAATCAGAATTTATTTCTATTTTGCATTTTAATTCATCCCCTAATATTGCAGAATTATTTAATAGCTTATATTCTGGCGTATTATTATACATATCATTTAAACTAATATTTAAAATTTGTTTATCAGGAAATTCAGTTAAGTTTCTATCCTCATTAATAGAGCCACAGTATATATAGTTGTTTTTAATATTAAATTTCAATAATCTTAATCCTTATATCTTACTTGCATGAGGATTAAAAATAAAAAAATTTATATCTTTTCCTGTTTTCATAATATTCATTTTTTCTCCTATCTAATATATAAAAGGCATATTGATAAATTTGCTTTCCAAAAACCATTTATATTTTGCGAAACATTTGAATTATTTTTTTTAAAATAATACTGATCCAAATACTCAAAGTTAATTTCTTCATTTAAGTTAACCTCTTCTATTTTATTTAAAATTTTAAGACATTTTTCATTTGAAAAATCATTTGTTACAATCTGAATATTAGCATCTATACAACTTAAGTTTTCAATTGATTCATATAACTGCTTTTTTTTAAAAAATTCTATTTTTATAAGTGGAAAATTTGCATCATCTGGAATGCATGTGTATATGCCTTTTATAAGGCCCTCAAAGAAATTACTTTTAAAAAATAAAATTAATTTTTTTTCTAACTCGCTTATTATATCCATTATTCTCCATATAATTTACCAAACAAAACCATATATTTTTTATTTTGCTTATCTTGTTTTATTTGGTTTACAAAATAATTATCTAAATTACATTGTAGTTTTAGTGGTAAAGAAATGTTCTGAACATGTCTTATAGTAAATTTATAAAGTGCTTGCTTTTTTATATCACTCTTTTTGCTTTTAATATCTTCTTCTAAGAGCTCTTTCTTAGCCCAAATTTTAATATACTCTTTCCAATCTATAATGTACCCTCCATACTGGTCATAAATCTTATCATGTGTAAATAAATTCACTCTTTGATTCATTTCACTAAAATTTTTTATCATAGTTTTATATTCCTATATTTTTTATATTTTTCAGCTAAAAAATTTGAACACACACTTCTCTTTTCATACATATCACTTATATGTTCAAAGATAGTAATTTTTAAATTTTCAGGTATTTCATTTGTGTATCCCACTTCAAAATTAATATTAATATTATTGAAATTAAATTTTTGTCTTAGAATAACTTTATCTATTAAAAGGTAATAATAATTTTCATTAATTATTGATTTAACCCCATTATCATAAAATCCATAAATATTAACAATTTTAATAACTGGCTTTTTTGGAAGTACAAAATAATATTTATTTTTGTCATTTTGCTTATAAATAACACTTATTTTTGTTTTAGAAATCATTATCCCACTCCATTCTTCACAATCTCGAGTAGCTGCTAAAATAAGATCACTTAATAAACTATCTTCAACTTCATTATCAATTTTAAGATAATTTTTTACTTCCCTTAATTTTATTAAATTTTGCCTCGCGTCTTCAATTTTTTTCATTGAAACAATCATTTCTTCTCCTCCTAATTTTATTTATATTGAAAATAAGATTTATTGAGTTACTACAATCACTATGCACTCTCTAAATGAGATAATTAAATCATTATTGTAAAAACTTAAAACGAATACAACAATCTATAGAATTACGTCTCTTTTGAAAATTTTGCTAAAAGTTGCAATCTTAACTCTTGAATTAATGATAATAATATTCTAATTATAAGCTCTTCCTCAGTAGCATAATCAGAATAAGGAGATTCTGTAATAGCAAAACTATCAAAATCTGTTAATTTACCTGAAGCTAATATTTTATCACCTTTATACTCTGTAACTTTATAACTTAAAGTAACCTGAATTTTCTTTCTATTCGCAACACTATTATCTTGAATTAAATAATCATCCTTATCCACGTTATACTCAATCTTAAGCAAATACTTAGCTTCTTTTTTATTATTTTCTTTAAATAATCTATCTAACTCATTATTTAAAAAAAATGTTGCTCTTGGATTTTTTTGATCATTTGTTATCCTTTCACAATAAAAATCACTTAAAATATCATTTTTATAATCTCCATAATATAAATGCTTAAATCCACACCCAGATAAAATTAATAAAACAATAAAAATCCTAATGAATTTCATATTTACAAATATTAATACATATACTTAACTAAAATATGTATACTCATTGTAAGTATGAAACAAGTAATTTAGCTAGCTATTTCTAATAATTTTATAGCTTCAAAATTAACAATATCTCCACCGACTTTTTTAGTAGAATAAAATTTAATATATGGTTTATGGGTAAAAGGATCACGAAGAACCCTTACATCTCCACGATCAATAATCTGATAAGCATTTTTAAAATTGCCAAATGCTATTGATATTTTACCTGGATTAATACATGGCATATCAGTTGAAATATATATTTTAGAACCAAATAAAGTGCTAGAACCACCTTCTGACAAATTTGGTTGCCATAAATATTGACAATTCTTATCTTTTAGCATCCTTATTTTTTGCAGTGAATCTCTACTCATTAAAAAATTTGTATTATTTGAATAAATTTCTTTAATACTAAAAAATAGCTTAATAATATCATCTGCACTTAACTTATTAGATTCCGTTTTAATTCTTTCAATTTTTCCCCATTCATTACCATCTTCATACGAAAGAATTCCTTTAGGCTGACCAATTCCATTTCCATTTATAAATGCACTATTTTCTTGTCTAATAAAGATGTTAGAGAGTTTTTTTGATAACCAATCTTCCACATCAATTCTAGGATCATCAACAAGTTTTTGGTTAACTTTTGGCTGTGCGTATAACTCGTGAGTTAAAATAATTTTCTTAGTAAAGACAGTTTCTTTAGAATTTTCTATACCACTCAGGCCTGTTTCAGACCATCCACTCATAATATCTTCTCTATCTTCAATCAATTCCAATGAATCAGTAGAAATTTCCAAAACACTTGAAATTTTCCTCATAGGAGAATTTTCGACTAATAATGTATCAATGGCTTTATTCATTTTATTTGTCACTGAATATCCAAGCTTTTGATCAGCACTATTGTTTAAATTTTTTTGCTCTAAATTTGCAATATCTGATTCCAATCCCTTCTTAACATATTTACAAAAAGCATTCTTATATTCACAATTAGTCTCATTCAATTTATGTCGATTAGAAGCTGGCCTATTTAAAACACTTTCAATTTTATTTAAACTATCTTGATATCTATCAAGTGACTTATTAATTTTATCTAAGTGCGATAAAGTAACTGAATCCGCACTACCCTTTTTTTCAATCTCGTTAATCCTCCTATCATTAATAGATTTAAATTGCTCCCAAGTACTTCCAATTTTATTTGTTTTTGTAGCAATATCATTATTAGTTATATTATTCATATAATTACTCCTTATTTATGTTATAAAACTTAAAAAACCTTGAATATCACTTTTTTTGACTATATAAAAAATGTATTGTCATATTTTTTTATAATAGTAGCTTCCCTAAGAGCTACTACGGGTGATTAGCTCAGTTGGTTAGAGTACTACGTTGACATCGTAGGGGTCAGTGGTTCGAATCCACTATCACCCACCACTTTAACTGCCAATAGCTAGAACCTCAGCATACTTATTTGCAGGAAATGTAACAATACTAACTTCCCATAAATTCACATTTATAATACACCTAATTTCCCCAGCATAATAAAAATCAAGCACTTCATAACCAATGCTCAAATGATCAGTCACTTTATTCTCAATTAATATATAAGCCTCTTTACCCAAAGAAAGATCTAAAAAAATCCTACCTTCTACATAAAGCCCTTTTTTATCTTCATAAGCTTTATCAATAATACCTATAGGATTTTGATGATTATGTTGCCACAACAATTTAATTCCTTCTACCTGGTTTTCAATAAAAGCACCTGGTAAAATTAGATCTCCTGCATAATCAACAACATTAAATATACTGGCATACCCTGTAAAATATTTAACATTATCAATATTTTTTAAATTTAAGTTGTTATCTTTTAAACTATTTGCAATCATATTCTTTATTATTTATTTATAAAAATTTATGAAATATTGGTTAATAAAATCTGAGCCAAACTCATATTCTTGGACTAAAATGCAGCAAGATAAAGTCACTTGCTGGGACGGCGTTAGAAATTATCAAGCTAGAAATAACATGCGTAAAATGAAACTTGGTGATTTAGCATTTTTTTATCATTCCAATCAAGAAAAAGCTATTAAAGGCCTTGTGAAAGTTGTGAAAGAATATTATCCAGATCATACCGATCCATCAGGCAAATTTGATATGGTAGATTTTAAATACATCAGTTCTTTTAAAAATTCTGTCTCACTTGCTGAAATTAAACAAAATCCAAATTTGCAGGATATTGCACTTGTTAAACAATCAAGGCTTTCTGTTATGCCAATTACAGAAAAAGAATATAATATTATTAATGCCATTGCGAATTAACATGCTACCTACCCTGTCATTATGAACGAACATTATGCCTTATCTTGTCATTGCGAGCGAACGCAGTGAGTGC
>NZ_RXFM01000077.1 GCF_003953955.1 Candidatus Aquarickettsia rohweri
GTATAAAACCATTTGCAGTTGGCAGAAAAAATTGGATGTTCTGTGCAACAACTAAGGGTGCTAAAGCTAGTGCAAATATTTATAGTATTATTGAAACTTGCAAAGTAAATAAGATTAATCCTTATGATTATTTAAAATATTTGCTGAATCATATTCATGATTATTCTGATCCAAAAGAGTTAGTAAATTTACTTCCATATAATATTGATAAAAAAATATCATCAAATTAAATTTTTTTTAGAATTATCAAAAAACTTAAGAAACCCAAAGAAAGGCGGATAATACTTGTCAAGATGGGGATATTTTAGCGTTTACTTAATTGGAGGGGGAGCAACATGTTTAAGTGGTTATTTGAATGGCATATTTGTTCATAAGTATGGTTCAGAAAATATACTTAAACTTGGATGGATATTAATGTTTATATCAGGATTTTTACTTTTGTTTGGATTTTATTTTTTTGGAATAAATTTACTAGCTATTTCTATTCCAGTTGCATTCTTTTATTTCGGAGTTAGTTTTGTGTTTCCTAATTCTTTCGCAAAGGCCTTCACTCCATTTGGACATATAGCAGTCACAGCTGCTGCACTTTATGGATGCCTGCAAACTTTAGGAGCTGTAATAACTGGCTACATATCTTCTTATATACCAAATAATAATCAATTACCCTTAGCAATAATAATGATAACTGTTCCTACACTATCTTGGCTTATATATAAAGTTCTAAAGCTAAATAAATTATAATCATTATATCTACATAATTTATATACCATTCTCATCATAGTAATTGATTTTAGCATCGTATTAGAGCACTTAATATAGAATTAAAACACCATTGACTCACACCCCATAAACATTAGCAAATGTATTTACACCACTAATACTAGATCTTTTAGAAATACAACATAATTCCTCACTCCATTCCCTCTAATTATCCTTACATCATATTATTGCATTTTTTTTAAATTACTACTCCAATAAACCACGTCTTTGCTTACTACTTAATTGGCTTATATCAACTTCCATAAATCCAAAATCAATAAACATAACTGCATCTGTTAACCTATTTTACATAAATTAGATCTAATTTATATACACTTTAGTTTTTTTGCAAAAAATAGTTATTCTATTCAGAAAATAAAATATCTAACTGATATATTATTAATCTTATAAATTCAAAAAAGTGTAAATTCTTTTAAAAATCTATTTTCTTCTCCTGTAGATTTTCTACCTAACGCTTTATTTCTTTGAGGGAATCTACCAAAACGTTCAATTATGTCTCTGTTTTTAATTGCAAATTCATAAGATTGTTTATTAACATTTTTAAAAAGCCCTACTGACATTTCCTGATCTTTTAAATTTTCACTATGCATAAAAGGCATATATAAGAACAAAAGATAATCATTATTAATTACCTCATCATCAAATTCATTAGATATTAAATACCTTGATATCCTCAAAGCTTCTTTATCAGTATCAAAACTTTCTTTCTTGCCTCTAAACATATTTCTAGGAAATTGATCAAATAATATTATTAAACTTAGAAGCTCTTTTACATCTTCAATTTTTTTTAAGTCTCTCCCTATATTCATCAACTGATTTTTATATATTCCTAAAAATTCAGTAGTGATTTTTTGGTCAAGTTCTAAATCTTTAACAAACCAATTTAACTTTATTTTATCTTTAAACCAAAAATCTAATATTTTACTATAATGCTTCATTTCATTAATAATCACTTAACATTAACTTATTATAAGTATTGATATTATAAATATTAAAGTCAATAAAAGGATAATGAATTTACTTTTCTAAATATCTTTAAATCTGGTGCCAAAGGGGAGAATTGAACTCCCGACCTACTGATTACGAATCAGTTGCACTGCCTCTGTGCTACTTTGGCACAACCTCATGAAGTATATTAAGAAATAATTAAAGCCATGTTAATATAATTATCTATAATTGCTTTTTTCAAATTTTTAAACTTCTGTGTTTTTGCTTCTTCATTTTTTATAAAAGATTTTTTAAAAGCTATCTTATCTGATATAACTGTATTATTATTTACACACTTAGCACTTCTATCTAATTTTATCCAAGTAGTATCAATATTAAAATCAATGCTTTTAATATTCTTAATACAATGAGATTTAATAACAGTTTTAACATCATAGAAAATAGGCATATCTATATAAAAATCAATCTTATCATCTTCTGCAATATCATTAAAAAAATATAACGGCTTATATTTTAATTTTAATGCTTTTCCTAAATTTGTATTTAATAATAAATCATCAGCCCTGTATTCAAGTTTAAATTTAACATCTTGAACAATTCTTGAATCTAAAGTTGGTATTGTTGAGCTAATTTTATCTTCGTAATTAACAAATTTATTATCATTAACACTCATAAAAAGCAAATCTTCTAAACGTTGTTTTGAATAAAATTTTCCTAATCCATTAAGATTCCATGAAGATTGCCCACTCAATTTTGCATCAAAAGATAATCTAACTTTATCATCTTCAATATAATACTCCTTAATAATATTATTAACAGAATTTTTTGGGTTAATTGAAGGTATTTTTTCATATTTTGCCACTTTATCTGAAATCACCAAAACCATTCTATCAGCAATATCCGGAAACAATTCACCTGCCATACTTTGGAAATTTGTAGGATCCAACCAGTAAACATTTCCATTTTTACCTTGTACTTTTAACATCATATGATTAAAAACCCAAAATGGGATTGGTGCTTTAAATTCCGGATAAATTTCACCTCTATAAACTAAAACTATATCAACTTTATAACCAAGTTTTTTTAAAATTGCCACTGTTGAAAATGAAAAATCTTTACAATCACCATATTGAGTTCTAGCAACCTCATTTAAATCTCTAGGAAAGACATTTACTGAAATTGATCTCTTATCCATCAAATATTGAATCGAATCACTTAAATTTAAAGTAATATAATTTATTTGATCAATTTCATTTTTTTTATTTTTTGCACCTTCATAAATTTTTTCAAAAACATTTGGCAATTTTTGATTTATAACCTTAGAATAATTATCAATAAATTTTTTATGAAACCCTTGCCATGATTTCTCACTAGTAACGGCAACCCATGTTAGATGTTTTTTATTAATTGCACCACTACTTGGCTCATCTATTAGATCATTAGTAAAAGGTCTTATTTGATTTATAGTAATACTTTCAACTGATTTATTTTCTTGATTTTTTTTCTTAATCTCTAATACTTCATATGGATCATTTTTATAAATATAAAGTGGAATTTCAGAGTTTATAGCCACATTAAATTTTTCAAAATATCCACCTTTTCCAAATGAAAAGAAATTGCTAAAATAATCTGGTATAGCTAGATTATTCACTATAACTTTATATCTAAGATACACTTTAGCTCCAACCACAATTTTTGGGAAAGCAATGGAAATTTGACCATATTCAGCAATTGCACTTGCTTCACTTGCGAGTGGTTTATCTTCTATTTCTGATTTTTTAACAACATATTTTTTACCTTCAAAAATAGTATATGCTTCTAATATTTCTACTTTTTCTCTCTTTAAATCATATTCAAAAATAAATTTTGAAAATCCTCTTCTACCTTGTTCTTTTAATATTTCGTCTAAGAATTCTATTGTTGTTTCGTGAGTGTAATCCTTATTAACATTAATATTCACGTTTTCATACATTGTTTTTATAGATGAATCTTCTAAAGTTGCCCATCTAGCATGTAAAGTTATTGTTGATAAAATTAAAATCAAACAATATATAAAAACTCTAACCATTTATCCCTCAATTATTTAATATTCTCATCAAAATATTTTTCATATTTTTCTTCTTCATCCTCATATTTTTCAGCATCTTTTAATGCTTGTTTCTGTTCTGTGATATTTGGCCAAATTTCTGAATATTTCTTATTGATTTCTAACCATTTTATTAAATCCTCTGATTCAGGTTTTATTGCATCAACAGGACATTCAGGTTCACATACCCCACAATCAATACATTCTTCTGGATTTATCACAAGCATATTTTTTCCTTCATAAAAACAATCTACAGGACAAACTTCAACGCAGTCAGTAAATTTGCATTTTATACATTTATCGGTAACAACATATGTCATTTTCAGTAATTATCCTAATATTTACTTGATTTAAAATTTATAAAGTGTATTAAATGTTATATAAATTGATTTTATGGACATTATACTTATTTTTTTAGATAATAAAAGTACTATAATAACTGTCCAAAACATTTTTGCGGATGTGGCGGAATTGGCAGACGCGCTAGACTTAGGATCTAGTGCCGCAAGGCGTGTGGGTTCAAGTCCCTCCATCCGCACCAACTAAATTTTTTTACTTCATGACAAAAATTTTAATTTCAATATCAAATTTCTATCAAGATGTCTCTACAATTTTATTAGATTCATCTAAAAAAGTATTAAAAAAAAATAATTTAGATTATGAACAAGTTATAGTGCCAGGCGCATTTGAACTCCCTAGCTCCATTAATATGGGATTGGAAACTTTTGAATATAGTGGTGTAGTTGCTCTTGGCTGCGTTATTAAAGGAGAGACTTCTCATTATGATATTGTTACACATGAATGTGCAAGAGCAATTCAGGATATTTCAATTTATTATTCTATACCCTTAGGCTTTGGAGTGCTTACTGTAGATAATAAACAACAAGCACTGGATAGAGCTGCAAAATATGCTGCAAATGCTGCAAATGCGTGCATACAAATGATCAAGGTAAAAGAACAATTTATGATTTATAATGACAAAAGAAACTCTAGATTCAACTAATAACGTTCAATCCCTTTACTCATCTAGAATTTTAATAATTCAAACTATTTATTCATTTGATATTTTAGATAATAAAAAAGATATCAAACAAATTTCATCCGATTATGTCAATTATTATAAATCTAAATATCCCAATAAAAAGCTTAATGTAGAATTTTATGAAGAGCTTATAAATTTTATAATTCATAATATATCAAATATTGATAATAAAATTCATTCTAATTTAGAAAAAAATTGGAAACTTGAGAGGTTACCAAAATTAGTGTTATCTATTTTAAGAAGTGGAATAGGTGAATTATTACACGTTAACAATTCTAATGTTGCAGTTATAATAAATGATTATTTGCAAATTACAAAATCATTTAATCACTTAGAGGAGTTAGGTTTCATCAATAGTATATTAGATAAAATAGTAAAATAAATATTTAACCATTTTGTATTTTTAATTTTAATAGTGCTCAGTACTGAAATAAATAAATGATCGACCCATATATTATTTCGTAAACTGTAAATCTTTCATATTTCTTCCTTTTGATTTTGCTTTACTGTAATTATGAATTATTCTAGTACATCAGTTAATAAAGCATCATTTAAACCACTATTCACTGCTAGAGGATTATTTTGATAATATTTAAGATATGCAAATCTACCCAAAACTCCTAAAACTCCGGTTCCAACAGTACTTCCAACAACTACACCAAAAGTATCATCATACCAATGCCAATTACTTCCACTATCTGAATTTGGAATAGGTGAATTTTCATAATAAAGATTTGGATCCACTTTAGTTGTAATATTACTATCTTGATCAGGATCAGTAACTGTTAACGGATAATCTTTATTTATTTTAAATTCTATGCTATCTCCATTTATATTTATTATTCCTTCTTGTACATCACGTTTTATATTCCATTCGCTTATATCAAGCTGACTTAAATCAATTTGATCTCCTATTTTTAAACCACTTATTTTTATTCTTGACTAGATGCCCTTATTTTAGCGCTTACAAAGAAAATTAAAATTAATGCTGAAGAAATTAATACATCTTCTTCAAATTATGTGTATTGTACTGGAAGATGGGGATCTTCTTCAAATATTATGAAATGTATAGATGATTCTTTAGATAATATTGCTCAAACTCAGCTTGAAAAAGTACTTAAAAAAAAGCTAAAATTGCAGAAAAAAAATATAATTTGTAAGAATAAAGATATAAAAGAAGCAGTTCCACTACATCAAGATATTTCTTATTCACCTAATAATCCTTATCATTTTTCTTTATGGCTTGCTTTAAATAATGTTGATAGGAATACAGGAGCTTTACAGTTAATTCCAAAAAGTCATAAATTACCAATCCAACCTGCTGTTGATTTTTGGTCTCCTATGTATTCATCAAGTAAAATATACAATAAGTTATACAAAACAGATATTAAAGTTATTGAGCTTAAAAAAGGAGATGCTGTAATTTTTGATTCAAGATTATGGCATGGCAGCTTAAAAAGTATAACTGGTAAAGATAGACATGCTTATGTTACTAGATGGGAAATATTAGATTTAGGATTTTCAAATATTCCTGAAATTAAATCTGAGTATTTTGGTATGTGGAATTGTCATGATATTACAACTAATATTTTAAGTTCTCATTTAAAAAAATATGATTCTACTTTTTGTGAGCATAATGATTTTATAATGTTACTTGATAAATGGAAGGATATTATACAAAACGAAAATATAACAAATATTAATAAAAATCAGGTTAAGCAAGATCTAAAAAATGTATCCATTTTACATAAAGCTGCAACTAAACATGATGCAGGGGATTTAACTGGAAAAATATATAAAAGTCTTTGGTATTCATTTTTATCACGTTTATAATGGTATGCAAAACTCATTTTTAGTATATGGGAAAGAAAAAATTCATTGTTAATAAATGGTTATGTTAGATATAATTTATTATAATTATGATTTGATAAAAAAATCAGTACAGATTAATGATGAGGAGTTTAAAAAGTTAATTGACTTATTAATTGCATCTAATAGTAGTGCAACATCTAAAATATTAAAAGAGTTTAATCCCTACAAAAATTTAGACAGATTATTAAATATTGCTGAATATATTAAAAATACTTTTAGTGATTTAATAATTATTGGTATGGGAGGTGCAATATTAAACCCCATGTCTATAACTGCTTT
>NZ_RXFM01000078.1 GCF_003953955.1 Candidatus Aquarickettsia rohweri
CTACAAGAATTCTGTGCCATTTATAAAATGTACTTCTCGGCACATTCTTTTGCTTACAAAATTCATATTTACTTACATTACTTTTTTTATATTCTTCTACTAGCTCTTTCCATTTTTCATTACTTATTCTTTTTTTCTTTTTTTCTAATAGCATCATTAGCCTCTATTTTTTTAGGCTTTTGTTCTACCACTTATTTTTATTCTTGCCTAGATGCCCTTATTTTAGCGCTTACTTTGTTATAATAACTATTTTTTTATTCGTCGTCATCTTTTAGTAAATCATCAATAGCTTTATCTCTAATTTTATCAGCACCTTTTTTAATCACCTCTCTTACATTACTACTAGCAGTATTACTGCTAACATTTGCTGTTGTTGTAGTTGTAGCTCCTGTTCCACCTGCTCCTACTGCTCCTGTTCCACCTGCTCCCGCTGCTCCTGTTCCACCTGCTCCTGCTCCACCTGCTCCACCGGCTCCTGCTGCACCTGCACCTGCTCCTGCTCCTGCTGCTGCTCCTGGCACTGCTCCTACACCACCTGCAAGCGCTCCTCCACCTGCTCCTGCAGCTACTCCTACAGCTGTAGCTCCAACAGCTACTACAGCAGTAGCTGCAGTAATTACTGCCTGTTGAACTTTCGCCTTAACATATTGAGATGCGCTATCACCAACTTTCCCAATACTCATATGCCTCATTGGAGCGCCTGTAATAATCCAAGATGCAACTCCTGATATATGAGAAGAGAATGTTGACATTCCTGAAGCAACTATATAAATAACCAATCCACCAATAAAGGTCATAGCATAGCTTGCAAATGAAGAATATATACTTACAGCACCTGATTTATCAGGAGGTGAATGAAAATCCGCCATGCTTTGATAACCTGAAACCCAACATTCATTATATAAAGGTCCAAGGTCGACTCTTACTAAACAAATTGAACAAGCTGAAAAATTAAAGATATAATAAATTAAAATAGTCACAACATAATTTAAAATAATAATTGTTGTATAAACAAAAACAGGCTGTAGTGCATATGAAAATAAATTTTTAGCCCAAGAATCAAACATCTGTTTAGTTTTTTCAAATAAAATACACACTATAAAAACTGGAGCAGTAACAATCAATATAGAGTTAATTATAATTGCAAACATAAACATTACAGTTGCTTTAACTATTGCTTCAAAATAATACCAAATTGATAAAATTAAAAATATCGCTGTAACAAATCCTAACAACCCTTTATTAATTATTGCCCATATTCTTGACCACGTATCTCCCATAGTAAACACACCTATTGGTCCATTAAATATTGAAAAAATAACATATGGATCTTCAATTATTGTATTTGCACACGTTTCTTGATTTTGACTTACAGCCTGTAAAAAAGATGCAGAATATCTGGCAACTAATTCTATACTACCATCTATAAAAAATGAAACTAAATATCCACCAAAAAAATTCCAACTAGTATCAGAAATTAAAAAAGCAACTATTACTATTTTTAATATATGTTTTATAAATACCTGAGTAGTATACTCAACCAAGCCTAAAATATAAGAGATAGCTAAAAAAACTAAATATAAAGCTAATATAATCTTGATCACATATGCTGCTTGTTTTATAAAACCATAAAATATAACACCTACTGCACCAACTTCAGATTTATTAATTACACTGCTATCGTTTTTATTAAATTTTATATTATAATTTAAATGAGAATTAGTTCCCAAATTATCAGAACCTACTAATATCTTTTTCATACCTTTAACGGCTTTATAAATCATCCCACCTTTTTGGCACATTACTTCTTCACCCTTTTTACTCATATTAATGTAATATTGCCCAAAAGTGTTATTATATTTATAATTATCTTCAACAGATAGATCAGTAGATTCTTCAAGCTTAATTCTTAAAAATATCTTGCAATCATTTTTGTTATTACATTCACTAGATATAGCGCCACTATTTATTTTTAAAAATCCAACTTCATCTTTATTAGCTCCACTTCCTTGTTTGACAATATCTTCTTTAACATCTCTCCAATTATTATAACTTGCAAGAGGCTTATACGAATTTGTAGCTGATTTTATTCCACGAGGTGAAAAATAATCTTTTTTAGCTATTGTATATTGAATATTATCCATATTTGATCTAGGACATCCACGCCAATCAATTGACAATTTATACCCACCAGAATTATTTTGTGCATCATCATTATCATAATTCTTTAAATTAAATGGCTGGCGACTATCAAAATTTGGATTATCAACAGTGCCTTGTAAAACGTATTTACCCTCTCCTACATTAAAATTACCTTTCTCAATGCAATTATAATTTGAATATCTATTTTTACACCCAGAAGTAATATATTTTTCATCTTTACATTGAGAATTCTCATCTCCATTTTCACATCCGCATCGACAATCAACCTCTTCATTATTGTATAAAGTTGCAATCCCATTTATATACCCTTTTTCCAAATTAATATAAGAGACATTCCCAAATAATCCACATTCATATAAAGCACCTTGTTTCCCTATACAATAATCTTTCGTATAGTCTTTTGGACAATCTTTAAAATCACATTCTGGACATTGTTTTAAATTACATTGATAATTATCCAATCTTTTATTTTCTGGAACACTGCACGTATTATTAGAATTTTGTGATTTACTTGTATTTCCATTAATATTTGAATTATTTACAACAAAATTATCTAATCCACAATTTCTAAAACATTCACCTTTTAATACAAGGTCACTTGAAGATGAAGATCCAGAATTACTCTGAGGATCTTGAATTAGTAAATTACTATTTTCATACCACTGCTTTATACAACTAGACTTATCTTGAACACGAGAATTTCAAATGCACTCAGTTATTAAATTTTGTCTATTTGGATTTAGCAATGATTTGGTTTTATTAATAGACTTATCATTAACCGAACTCTCTTTAAATTGTAATATCTTACTACTTGAGAAATTTCCTTCCCATATGACAGATAAAATATCTCCATTTTTTAAATTTATTCCTGTATGAAAATAATTAGGATTTTTAGCGCCCCATCCTGCTATAGAATTCTTTAAAGTATATCTATCACCAGATATATTTTTCCAAAACTGCTTTGCACCATATGATTTTTCTATATCCTGTAGTAATTCATGATCAGTTAAAATATCGTCACTTTTACTATATGTAAAATCACTCTGAATAATATTATTGTCCCAATAACCTTTAGGATTATCTTTAAAATTCTTAAATTTTCCTTCACTAATTGTAGCTAAGAATCTATGACTAAATCTATTTTTAAAATTTAATTTATACCAATCTTTATCCTCACCAATGTTATAAAATAAAGGTTCTACCTCAATGTGTTTTCTACCACATAAATATAATTGATTATCCTTTGCATCCCCTAATAAGCTAATTGATAGTAAATCATTTTCCTTTGCTTCAAAACTTGTTTCAACAATATTAAAACTGTTTTCATCATCATTGCCCTGGCACATCATGCCAACGGTGGCTTTCTGTTGTTGAATAACTTTATAAAAACTAACATATCCTTTTTGCAAAATTCCTGCTTTATCACAGGGTAATGAAGCAGTACAATCAGCTGCAGGACTATAATCTTTTCTATTTACACAAACTTTTTGATATATATCTTGACTTTTTTCATCTTCACAACTTGCTTGAAATACATCAAAATAGTACGATGAAAATCTTTCATCGCCGCCTTTTTGACACTTGGAATAACAATTTAATATTACATCTTCATTAAGTTCAACAGAATAGGTTTCCGAATATTTACTATTAGGATTAAGCATTTCATAAGGCTTAAATTTCCTAGAAAAAGCCTCGCACTCTCTTGTACATATTTTCTGACAATCTCTATTAAGAGGCGTTAGAATTTCACTCCCAGCAGTGTCTTTACCAGTTCCAAATCCCTTTGGTAACAGGCATTTTTCATAGAAATCTGCTGCCGCTTTTGTTTCATTAATAAGTACACAAGAGTTAAGCAAAAATATAAAAAAATATATTAATACAAAATGCTTTCTTTTCATTATATATTAATCGGTACTAAAGTTAAATTTAAGACTACATTTTAACTTAAAACTTTACAACAAAAATAATAAGAAGTATTAAGTTCTTTAAAATATAACTTAATTAAAGAATATTATGTATAAAAATACAATGTACTTTAAAAAATTTATTCTCTTTTTAATTTTACTTGTGTGTGTGTCTGCATGCGTAAGTTATAAAAAAACAACTAAAAATAAGAATTTTGATAATGTAACATGGCAATATTCTAGTTATATTGAGGATAATAAATCAATACAAAAATCTATTAATAAAACAAATCCTCCTAATATTATTCAGATTGATAATTCACTAAGATTACCTTTAATATCCCAACCTATAATCTTAGATAGTCATTATATTGGAATGAATAAAAAAGGAATTATATCTAAAATCAATATTATAAATCGTAAAACCATATGGAAAAATAAATTTACTGATACCAAATTAAATTTTATTTCTGAATATTTAAATGGTGGGTTATTACAAATCAAGAATAAAACCTATGCTACATTTGGTTCAAATTCAATTATCTGTTTTGATAATATATCTGGAAAGTTAATTTGGAGACAAAAACTACAACAAATTATTAGAGCATACCCTATATTTGAAAATAATATACTATATTTACAAACTCTAAATAATGGAATGTACGCTATAGATGCAAATAATGGAAAAGTGTTATGGTATAAATATGGTATGGATAATGGAGTTAGAGTGACTAATGTTACCTCACCTATTTTATATAAACATACAGTTATCTTACAAGATAGTATGGGAAATATAAACGCTATAGATAAATACACTGGTTTTGACGAATGGAATATCGAAGAAAAAAACATTTATTTAAATGATGCTTTAAATGATATAAAAATTTCAACCTATCAACCACTTATTAGGCAAGATCATTTATACTTTTATACATCAATGGGAAATTTTATTAAATTAAATTTATCTACAAGAGAATTAGAATGGAAACAAAAATTAAATATTAATAGGCCATTTTATATTCAAGAAAGCATAGCTTATGCAATAGACGATACTAACCAAATTTTATCAATTAATTTAAAAAATGGATCTATTATATGGAAATCAAGACTTATTGATTTTATTAAAAAGCCTCAAGATAAAAAGAAAAATAGATATTGGAATCAACCTATTGTAGTAGGTAATATAGTTTATGTATATAGTTCAAAAGGAGAATTATTAAAGTTGGATTCTTCAAATGGAACATTAATTGATATCCAATATAAAGTAGGGAAAGGCTCATATATTGCTCCAATATTTTCTGGAGAAAATTTATATATAGTATCATAAATGGCGTGCCATCATCACTCTCATCAAGTAGATAATAATGTTATACAATATCTATTAGAGACCAATGTTTTTGGAATCCATGAAGCTTGGGTAATATTAGCTCTTTTTGTATACGGAATCATAGGTAGTTTCACGCATTGCATTGGAATGTGTGGACCTATCGCTTTAGGTCAAATGAATATGAGGATAATGCATTTGAAAAAAGATCAGTTAAATAATTTCAACAAACTAAATTGTGCACTATCATTACCTTATTATTTTGGCAAAGCTTTTACATATGGAATATTAGCGTTGATAACAAAATACTTAGCCGATTACTTAAGTAATTATATAGTGTCAAACTATATTGCTGGAGTAATTCTTATAATTAGTTCTTTAGTTTGTTTAGGATTAGCAATATCTAAGTTCAAAAAATTTAAATTTATATCTGTAAATTTTAAAGTATTGAAATATTTAGAAAACTTTATAGCTAATTTAGCTCACAAATTAAGTTTAAGCCCTTTTGGATTTCAAGGATTTATTATGGGTATGGCATTAGGATTAATACCATGTGGACTTGTAATTAGTGCAATTATGATTACATCTTCATATTCAAATAATATTTTTGCTGCTTTTTTATGCATGTTTTTCTTTGGATTAGGTACTTTCCCAGCTCTATTTTTAATTAGTTATTTTGGGCAGCATGTAATTTTAAGATTTAAAAATTACATAGATATAATTTTTTCAATATTTATGTTTTTAAATTTTCTTTTGTTACTAAATTTTGCAATTAAATTATTTTAACTCAAAATACAGATAAGAATTGTGTTATAAAATGCTAAAAAGCAATCATACAGGAATATTTAATACAGTTAGGAACAACGATATAGTCATTGCGAACGGAGGCATTAGCCGTAGTGTGGCAATCCAGAAAATTATCAACAAACGTAAATGCTACAACAATTCTGGATCACCACGCCACTTTCGTGGCTCGTGATGACTAAATCAAAAATTGTCATTGCGAACAAACGCAGTGAGTGTGGCAATCCAGAAAAATAGCAACATACACAAATGGAGAAACATTCCTGGATCACCACAGTCGGAATTGAATTCCTCCTTCGTGATGACTAAATGAAAAATTGTCATTGCGAGCGAACGTAGTAAGTGTGGCAATCCAGAGAAATTATCAATAAATGTAAATGTGATAACAATTCTGGATCACCACAGTCGAGATTTCATCTCTCCCTCGTGATGACTAAATGAAAAATTGTCATTGCGAGCAAATCGCATATGAGCGTGGCAATCCAGGAATAATACACATCATGATGACAAAATTTACTATAAATTTCTAATTTTTTATCTGTAGTTTTAATTATTTTTAATAAAATTATTTCCAAGTAAGCGCTAAAATAAGGGCATCTAGGCAAGAATAAAAATAAGTGGTAGAACAAAAGCCTAAAAAAATAGAGGCTAATGATGCTATTAGAAAAAAAGAAAAAAAGAATAAGTAATGAAAAATGGAAAGAGCTAGTAGAAGAATATAAAAAAAGTAATGTAAGTAAATATGAATTTTGTAAGCAAAAGAATGTGCCGAGAAGTACATTTTATAAATGGCACAGAATTCTTGTAG
>NZ_RXFM01000008.1 GCF_003953955.1 Candidatus Aquarickettsia rohweri
CTTTTAGATGGAAGACTGCGTATTGATAATAATGATTCGGAGCGTAGTATAAAACCATTTGCAGTTGGCAGAAAAAATTGGATGTTCTGTGCAACAACTAAGGGTGCTAAAGCTAGTGCAAATATTTATAGTATTATTGAAACTTGCAAAGTAAATAAGATTAATCCTTATGATTATTTAAAATATTTGCTGAATCATATTCATGATTATTCTGATCCAAAAGAGTTAGTAAATTTACTTCCATATAATATTGATAAAAAAATATCATCAAATTAAATTTTTTTTAGAATTATCAAAAAACTTAAGAAACCCAAAGAAAGGCGGATAATACTTGTCAAGATGGGGATATTTTAGCGTTTACTGCTTTATAAAAAAAGTATTTGATATTATATAAAATAAATGTATGATTCGCGTAAAGTATTTTTTTATGTGTGAAAGTTATGGCTGAATTAAATCAATCAATTAGATCAAATGAACATAAAGTTGCAGTTGATGTGTTAAGTAATATTGTATCAAGTGCTACAGAATATGCAGATACAATTGCTAAAGAACAAAGTGAAAAAAACCTTGTATCCAAGGTTAAAGAAGGAAAAAAAGTAAGTAAAGCTGATGTAGAAAAATTATTACCTGTTAATGGTGGTTTAGGTGGTTGGGGAGCAAAAGAGGGGAACTTAGATTTGCTAGAAGTTCTTTTCTTAGAATCAATATTTTCTAATAACAAAATTAATGCAGAAAATGTAAAAACTATTGCTGATGTTATTAAGAGTAATGATACTGCAAAAAAATCAATTGAAGGATATTTATTAGAATATTTTTTAGTTCCACTGGAGGCAGTTTGGGCAGCAGATCAATATCAGAATGATAGCTTTGATGGACTATCTGATGCTGCAAAAAAAGTTTTTAATATTATTTATAAAGACTTTTTATCTACTCCAGAAGCAATTGCTGCAATAGATTTTACATTAAATAATCTTCAACAAAAAGAGATTGAAAAAGATGCGTTTAATTTGATTATAACAAGATGTATTGAATTTGATGTAAGTGCTAAAAACATTAAGATATTAATTGAAAAAGGCATGCCTTTAATTGAATCTGATAAGGCTCTTTTATCAGATTTACATTCTCAATTGGGAATTGGCTATTATAGAAAATATCAAAACAAATTTGAAACAGAGCATAACAATGCTAATGATACCGGTGATATAGTTGTTGAATATGATACAATAGATAGAAAGGCCCAAGAAGAATATAATATAATCAAGGAATTAGTTGAGCAGATTGAAACAAATGGTAAAGCTTTGAGTTTGGATTTTGAGGCTATGGATGGGTATATTAGCCAACTAATTGAAGGGTTTAAAAAATATCTTGATGCTGAAAGTAGTAAAGCAGAAGGAGAACCTGGTGAAACTCCAACTCCAACAGGATCTGGTGAAACTCCAACTCCAACTCCAACAGAACCTGCTGAAACTGCACCAGAAACACCAGAAACAACAACAACACCAGAAACAACAACAACACCAGAAACACCACCACCACAACCAACCCCTACAAAAACAACAGAGTCGATTAATGTAGATGATGTAAAAACAGTTCTTAAAGGGATTTATAAAGGAGCTGGAGGTAGTGATGTTTTGTCTATCTTTATCGATAGTAATTTGGTCAAAGATGATGTTCAGCGAAAGGTTCAAGATCTTAATGATAGCGGTGATTATGATAAGCAAGATTTAGTTAAGAATGCTTTACTTATTTGTTCGTAATATGGTTCAGGCATAACTTATTGTTTGAAAGATGCATATGGAGAATATAATGGTAGTTCTGATAAAGAAGTTACAATTCAAAGTCAAGCAGATAAAATAGTGGAAAGAATAAACATGCAAGCATGTTTTTACAAAAATAATGAGGATGGGACGATTCAAGCATATAATATTGCTAACATTGAAGGTGAAGATAATCCAGTTTGGATTCGAGATTATAGAGAAGATGATAGCAAAATACTAAAGAAGTGTCATGAAATAACTAGTAGTGATCCATCATTAGAATTATTTACAGAATTTAATTAACAAAATAAAATATAGGATAGGAAAATGAGTACACAAAGCACGATTTTAGGCAGAGATAACGCAGATAAACAAGCAGCTAGTATAGTTGATAGCCAAGTATTAGTACCACAATCGTCAGGAATGGGTGGTAGTGATGCTTCACGTTTAGCATTTAGCCTCAAGCTAGATAGTATTGAGGGGCTATCAAAAAATAAGGCAAAGAATATAATAAAAATTATAAAAAAAGATGTATGTCTAAATGAAGTTATTGCTTCTGGTATAATTCCAGTTACTCAAAAAGAAATTGAAGAAGTGTTTATACAGTTGGTGAGGCCTTTGGTTATTAGTCCTGCTAGTCTTGCTAAAGTAGTAGTTGATGCTAGTATTATGAAAGAAATAAAGCGGGATGAGGTTTACCAAAAAATTTTAATGCAGATGATTGCAGATATAAAAAAAGAGACTGCATCAGGAGATTCAGAAACTGCTGAAAAATTATTCGTATTATTGCAAGGAGATACTCATTCAAGTGCAGTAAAAGTTAATTACTTTTTAGAGAACATCCCAGCCAAAGTATTAGTAGAATATTTTTTAAGTTATGAAGAAAAAATCCACGATAGAATTATTGAGAGATTTATATTATATGATAAATTTACAACAAAGGTATCTGAATATATAAAAAAATTAAATGTTGAACAATTCATAGAGTTATGCAAAAAAACTCATAATAAAGAAATTATAAAATATTATGATGGCTTATATGAGGGTAAGCCAAGTATAGATCAACTTGTGTTAGATCATTCCGAAATTACAGCGAAAAATAATGGTGATTTAAGTAAGGTATTTAAACTAACCTTAAATCATTTAAAAGATGGTTCTGATGAATTTAATAGCTATATGGTAACTAAAGGAATTCAATTTAGAAATTACATTGATGGTTACTTTTCTAACTTTAGTGTAAATTTTAGAGGAGATGGAAAAAAAGATGTCATAAGTGATTTAATGTATCTTCTTCGTGTTATAAATGGAAATTTGGTTGATCATTTGCTTTATAAAGAGTTAGGTGGGCAGGAAAAAAACAAGGCTGAAGTAAAAAAAGTCAATGATGTTTTTGAGCAGGTTTTTGACGCAAGCAATTATGATAGAAATTTAAAGAGAGATTTGGAAGAATTAATAAAAGAACTAAACGATGACTTAATTGAATTAGCAAATAATCATTTTAGAGTTCAATTTAATTCTATATTAAGTGATCATTTTACAAGGAAAAAACTAGTTGGTTTAAATTTACTAAAATTTGTAATAAAAGATTATGTAGAAAAAGGTAATGCTAAATTATTAAAATTTTTATTTGAAAATAATCATAATTTAGGTACTGATGATGAAATAGGAGAAGAATTACAAAAGTTAATACAAAAAAGTCATATAAGTTCTTATGATGAAGCATTAAAAATATTTTCAGAAAGTGCTATTGTTGCATCATTGTCAGCAAATGACGAATATAAAAAGAGTTTTGAAAGACCGATTAAAGTAATGATATATAATGAAGATTACGCTACATTAGGAAAAATATTAAAGCATTTAAAGCTTCTTTTATCTCAGGAACATATAAATCAAATAACCGAAGCTACAAAGAAAAAAGAAACTATAGATGATTATTATAATAATCAGGTTGCTAGAACAGATTATAGTGGTGCTATTGAATATCAATTGGTTAAAGAAGAAGATTTTGAATGTAAAAAATTAGAGGAGTACTTAACTACTTCTGATAATGTACTCAAGCAAGAATTTAATGATTTAGAAGAAAGAAATGATAAGTTGAATAGCGCCCTAAAAGAATGTGAAAAAGGATTATCTGAAGTTAGAACAGAGTTAGAAGTTCGCAAAGAAATTAAATCTGAAAGTGCTACTACAATATATGTGCAATCTGATGATAAGTCTTATGTTTTTTTTGATCCAATATTTACAATTGGTGGTAGCGTAAGCTTTACTTTATTTGCAACTGCTGCACTTGTAAGCAAACATATGAGTGGTGTAGATGCATCTCTTCAGAGAAGTCAGGGATTTAAAGAGGTACAATTAATAGTTGGAAAATTATATATGGTATCATTTGTAGCTACTGGTGTGAGTGTTGTTGCTGGACTCGCAAAATATTTATTTTTTTCTACTACTAATGATAAAATATCAAAAGCTGGTGATATCATAAAGGCGGGTGCTAAAGAAGAAGATAAAAAAAGCAGTGATGAAGCTACACCATCATCACCACCAACACAATTGCCAAATCCCGAAGCTATGTGTGAGCAAGAGAGTGGAGATAAAAGTATGTGTAAAAATCCTGGTATATTTGAAGGTGGTGAATCTGCGTCACCTACTGATTCAGGTGATACACCTGCTGAATTGCAACAAGGTGAACAACCACATGTTGATGGTGAAAATTAAAAATAAATTTAACAACGAGGGGTAAAATAATATGTTAAATAAACAAAACGTAATTATATCAGGCTTAGCTAGTATAATGCTAACTTGTAGTTTTAATTATATTGCTATTGCTGGGCTAGGTAATATTGATATGAAAAAAATTAATAAAAATTCCAATATATCTATTAATAAGCCTACACATTTAGTAGATTCAGCATATAAAGGAATTGCAGTTCGTAACCATGTTACTATTTTAAAAAACATTGATGCACTAAAAGGTCATCTGAATAATATTATAAGTAGTAAAAGTTTTACACCTAGCGAACTTAAAGATAATCCTCAATTAGCTAAAAAACTTCAAATAATTAGAGAACTAAATGCAGCTTTAAAGATTAAAGAAAATGATCTAGATATATTAAACACTTTTAATCCTTATAAAGCAAGATTAGCAAGATTATATAAAGATCATAATCATAGATTGGTTAAGGTAAATGATCAAATTGAAAAGCAAAATCAAGATCATCAAGCAGAAGTAGAAGCTCATAAACTGGAGCAGACTAGAAAATTGAAAGAACTTGATGATGAAATTGCTGGCTTAGATGGTAAATTTACTACTATAGACCAAAAAATTAAAGCTAAAGAGCTTACATTAGATGCTGATGTAAGTAATTATTTTAATGTGCAGGTCCAGCCTCAGTTGGTCAAAACAATAAATTTTGATCGATTAACGATTGGATCTTTAGCTTCAACTATTAGCTTTAGGTAAGTTAATTTATATAACTAATAATCAAATATAGTAAACTATATTTGATTATTAGCTCATTTATATATAGCATAGACCTATAGTAACAAGTGTACATTATGATAAATAGAGTAATTATAAAGTTAGGTGCAGTTGCACTTTTTTGCTATAGCATTTTGTCAATTTGTGTTATTTCAAATGCTCATTCGAAATTAGACATTAATAATTTTACTAAATATATTTCTAGCCAAAGTAAAAGGATTTACTTTAATGGTAATACAGTTTATTCAGATAAAGAACTATTATCAATTATTAAGCCTGCTTTAGATGGATATAGTGATTTATCTAATGAGAAATTACATAAAGAAATTGTAGAATTAATACGTAATAAATATCATCAGGATGGTTATGTTATTTCAGATGTTCATGAAAGTTCAGCTTTTAATAAGGTAATTAAATCTTTGTCTATTAATATAATTGAAGGAAGATTAAATGATATAGTCATAGAAGAAAGTTTATTAAAGATAAAATATGTAAGAGGATATATAAATTCCCTACTTGAACTTAAGCCATTTAATATTAATAAAGCAATGAAGTATTTTTTGCTTATTAAGCAATTGTTAGGAGAGAGGGTAGATTTTAAAATTAAACTTTTAGATCAGGATAATAGACTTTATAGAAGAGATATTAATAAAAACGCTGATTTAGTATGTAATACTTATTATAAATATGAAGGAGTATTTTCTGTTCATAATTATCAAACTCCAAACGAT
The DNA here is from genome assembly GCF_003953955.1 of Candidatus Aquarickettsia rohweri. Taxonomy (GTDB): domain Bacteria; phylum Pseudomonadota; class Alphaproteobacteria; order Rickettsiales; family Midichloriaceae; genus Aquirickettsia; species Aquirickettsia rohweri. Next base: position 5,967 of record NZ_RXFM01000008.1, read on the forward strand.
CATAAAGAAAACTATTTTGATAATACATTAATGACAAGAAGTGAGTCTTTTACTATGGGTGATTTGAGTTTTAGGGTTGCTAATCCTTTTAATACAGCTGCAACTTCTCAGGTTTTAGTTGCAACATCAGGTGATAGTAAGGAGAATAGAATATTTTTATTGAATAAATATCAAATTAATTCTTATGGTACAAAATTTATAACTAGTGTTGGATATGATAAATTAAGCTATAAAATTATAAAAGAGACTAAAAATATTCAAATTGGTATAGAGCAGCCTATTCAATTTGGACGAAAAACAGAAATGTTTCTTTTTTCCAATTTAATGTTAAATCATTTTAAATTTAATAAAAAATCAGATGATGAATTGATATATAAAAAGGAAAAAAATAAAAAGATTAATACAACTAAATTATATTTTGGTGCTAAAATTAAAAACGTAAGTTCACTCAAAGCTCAGCAAGATTATAATTTTATTTATCATATAGGAAGGGTTAGAAAACAAGAGTATGATCTTGGACAAAAACCAGATTTTACAGAGAAAGATTTTAGTAAATTTACTTTAAATGCTGATTTCACTTATAAATTAACAGAAAAATTAAAATTAAATTTTGAAATTGATGGTCAATATGCAAATAATAATATTCCAAGAACAGAAGACTATTCTCAAACTAATACAACTGGCGGAAAAGGAATGTTGCATCTAGATGTTTCTGCTCCCAAAGCTTTAACAGCTACTATACAACTTTCTCATTATTCAAGTTTTATACATCCTTTATTTATAGGTTTAAATAAATACGTCTATTACGAAAATAGTATAGCTAGTATTAGAGATTCTCAGAATAGCACGAAATTAAAATCTGCAAAACTTAGCTCTGTTGGCTTGGGTGGAGATTTATATTTAGTAGATAATTTAGTATTTAATGTAGAATTAAATCATAGGATTGGCGATAAAAATTATGATAAGGAATTAAAGAAATTAAGATTATTTGCCGGATTAAATTATTTCTTTTTATTTTAAAAGAATTGTTTACTTAAAAATTATTACTTGTTAGGTTTTTCCTTAAAATTTTTTGCTATTAAATTATGCTAGTAAATTACCTAAATTTACTAATTAATATAATATACCCACCAAAGTGCATTGTTTGTAAGAGTGACTGCATGGATGCTAATATTTTGTGTTCTGAGTGTTTTATAAAAATATCATTTATTACCAGGCCATACTGTAAAAAATGTGGGAATTCATTGAAAAAAATGTTTGGTGGATGCTCTGAATTAAATTGTATTTATGATAAACACACATATTCTCAAGTGATATCAGTATTTGAATATAATGATTTTAGTAAAAAAATAATAACTAGTTTTAAATTTAATGATAACTTTAGATTATTAAAGTTATTTAAGAGTTGGTTAAGCTATATCATATCAAATGTAGATTATAGTGATATAACTTATATTATACCTGTGCCATTGCATAAGACAAAATTAAAAATACGTGGATTCAACCAGTCCTTGATTTTAGCAAAAATAGCTTCAAGGATCTTAGGTATTAATTATAAAAATAATATTCTAGTTAAAATTAAAAACACAGAAAATCAAAGTGATTTAAATAAAAGCTTAAGAGAAAAGAATCTAAAAGAAGCTTTTTCAGTAAATTTAAAATATAAAAAATTAATTGAGGATAAAAAGGTGTTATTAATAGATGATATAATTACTACTGGAAGTACTGCAAATGAATGTTCAAAAACATTATTGAATAACGGTGCAAAAGAAGTTAGAGTGATTTCACTTGCTAAAAGATGAATTTTATTTTACTTTTTACATAAATGGCAGAGGATTTGTTTTATGATTGTGGCAATATTTTTTTTATTAATCCTATCTCTTTTATTAGGTTATTTTGGCAGAAAATATTTTGGCTTAACTTGTTTTTATATTTGTTTTTTTATGTCAATACTTTGGTTTCTTCACCATGCAACTGACAAATTAAATCTATCATTTTAGTAAATAAATAAGTGTATAAAATGGAAAATCAAAGAGGATTATTTATAGATTTTGTTATACTAAGTATAGCATTAGGAGCTAATATTATTGCCTTATTTTATCAATTTTACTTTAATGAATTGCCTTGTCCACTATGCTTATTGCAGAGGGTAGGGTTGTTCTTTATAGCTTTTGGAGCTTTAATGAACTTGAGATTAGGAAAGCAATTTAAATATGATTTTATAATAATAATCTCCAGTTTATATAGTTTAACAGTAGCTATGAGGCAAGTGTTTCTACATATAATACCTGGTGATTCTGGTTATGGATCAAAGTTTCTAAGTCTGCATTTTTATACCTGGAATGATATTATTTCTTTTTTATTTATAATTTTGATATCTATTTCACCAATGTTCAAAAATATAAATTTAGAGAGTTTGTTATCAAAGATGTTATTGTCGATTAAAAAAATAACTAATTTATTCTTTGTTTTGTTTTTAACTCTTTTGGTTTTTAATATTATTTTAGTATATTTAGAGTGTGGATTTAACCAATGTCCTGACAACCCTGTGAATTATAAATATTGAGTATTACTTATGCTACATAACATAAATTTAAAGAAGTTTACAAAACATGTATTTATTTTAGTACTATTAACTTTTAATGCTTATGGAGGAGCAATGGAAAATAAAAATATATCGATTGATAAAGATAAAATTATAGAAGTAAGTATAGGGAATAAGGTGTATAAACCTACTTTAAACCAGGAAAAAGGAATTTTAAGGGTATTGAAGATACCTGAAGATGAAAAAATTTTAAGGATGAAATCTGTTGAAATTGGCGAATCAGAATTGCCTTTAGTTGCTGATTTTATGAAAAAATACCTTTTGCCTACAATGTATGAATCTGGAGGTATAGGTATAGCAGCAATACAAGTTGGTGTGCCAATAAGGGCATTTATTGTAGATATAGCAAAGACAAAAATTATAAATAAAGATGACTCAGATAAGCTTGATGTAAGATTATTCTTAAGAGGAAAATTAGAAAAAGGAGAATCTGTTATTATGAATGAAACTTATGTTGAATATGCTGATAATAAATTTATTCAAAAAAATAAAATAACAAGAAAGGTGCCAAAAATAAAAGAGGAAAATGGGAAAAAGCAATTAATTGGGATTGAGGAAGAGGTGATTAAAGATAATAATGCCTCTCCAGATTTGATAATTGAGCGTAAACCATATTTCTTCTTAAATCCTAAAATTAAGCTTAATCATAATAATGAAGTAATTTTACCAGAAGGGTGTTTATCTGTTCCAATGGAATCAATATTTAAAGAATATAATGGTAATAGCAATGTTAAGAGACCTGAAGATATTGAATTAGAATATATAAATGAAAATTTGAAAAAACAAATAATGAAAATAGATGGATCAAAGGATGATTATTGGAAATGGTTCTCTAGATGTGCTCAACACGAAAATGATCACCTTGATGGTGTCTTATTTGTAGATAGGCTTGAAAAAGTTATTAATGATAAATGAGTAAGATATCGTTTGATAAAGATAAGATTATAGAAGTAAGTATAGGGAATAAGGTATATAAACCTACATTAAATCAGGAAAAAGGAACTTTAAAGGTATTGAAGATACCTGAAGATGAAAAAATTTTAAGGATGAAATCTATTGAAATTGGTGATTCAGAGTTGCCTTTAGTTGTTGAATTTATGGAAAAACATCTGTTGTCTACGATGTATGGGTTTAGTGGTGTTGGAGTTGGTGCAATGCAGGTTGGTGCACCAATAAGAGCGTTCATTGTAGATATACCAAAATCTAAGATAACCAGTGCAAATGAATTTATTGATTTTGGCGATTCATCATATCTAACATCTAGGCTAGAGAATGGTGATAGTGTTATTATAGAAGAAGTTTATTTTGTTTCCATAAATAATAAATTAGTTCAAAAATCTAAAATTATAAAAAAGTTTCCAAGGATTAAAGAAGTTAATGGGAAAAAGCAATTAATTGGGATTGAAGAAGAGGTAATTAATGATAATAATGCTTCTCCAGATTTGATAATTGAGCGTAAACCATATTTCTTCTTAAACCCTAAGATTAAAATGGATTTAACCAGTAAAATTATATTATCAGAAGGTACTCCATCAGTACCTATGGAAATAATTGATAAAAAATATAATGGAAGTACAAATGTTAAGAGACCTTGTAATATTGAATTAGAGTACTTGAACGAGAAATTAGAGAGAAAAGTAATGAAAATTCAAGGAGATAGACATGATTATTGGAAATGGTTCTCAAGGTGTGCTCAACATGAATATGATTATTTAGAAGGTATTTTATTTATAGATAGGATTAAAAGTTAATAATTAGTAATTATTATAGCTTCTGTGTAATAGATTTAAATGTCTTTTCTAATTCTTTATCATCGTTCGTAGTAAGTAACATTTTGCTTGCTAATTTTTGTGACATTGGTATTGCTCCTAAAAAATCTATATTTTTATCATTGCAATAGTCTTGTAAGTTGCTTTTGCCAAAAATATACTCTTTATTTTGATTTATAGGATTGGATAAGTACGACATATTTTCTATTATTCCCATAATTTTGATTTTTAATTTATTATACATATCAACTGCTTTGAAAGCATCAATTAGTGCAAGCTTTTGTGGCGTTGTCACTATAACTGCACCATCAATTACATAATTTTCTGCAATGCTTAAATGTATATCACCTGTACCTGGTGGTGTATCAACAATAAGGTAATCTAAATTGCCCCAATTTGTAAGTTTAAATAGCTGATGAATTGCTTTTGTAAGCATTGGCCCTCTCCATACTAGCGCAGAGCTTTCTGGAACCAAAAAGCCCATAGACATCAACTTTATATTTTGTTCTTCATGAGGCTGTATTAAGCCCTCTTTTATCTCAGGCTTTTGATTGATATTGAATATCCTAGGGATTGATGGTCCATAAACATCTGAATCTAGTAAGCCAACTTTATATCCTGATTCTGCTAAACTAATTGCTATGTTTGATGCAATAGTCGATTTGCCAACACCTCCTTTGCCTGAAGATACTAAAATTATTTTATTTATTTTATCTAATTTGGATTTTTGTTTTGGAGTTGTTTTTGCAAACATAATTAATAAAATATAAATGTAGCATTATTTTAGAGATGATTCTTAAAAAATCTAGAATAAATTTTTAAATTAAACTAACATATCCAAATTATATTTAAATTTATTTTTATGAACACAGCTTTTATATATCCTGGTCAAGGTTCTCAATATGTTGGAATGGGTAAAGATCTTTATGATAATTTTCTTGAGGCGAAAGAAGTATTTGAAATTGTTAATGATGCATTAAATCAGAATTTAACTGATATAATTTTTAATGGGGATTCGGATGATTTAAAAACAACCAGCAATACTCAACCGGCAATCATGGCGAAATCAATAGCTGTTTTTAAGGTTTTAATATCTCTTTCAAATAAAAAAATTACAGAATTATGTTCCATATCAGCGGGACATTCTTTAGGTGAATATAGTGCTTTATGTGCTACAGAAAGTATACATATAAAAAATACAGCTAAAATATTAAGAGCTAGGGGTAATGCTATGCAAAAAGCAGTGCCAATAGGTAAAGGAGCTATGTATGCTTTAATTGGTGGAGATGAAGTTGCAGCTCAAGAAATCTGCAAAATTCTTTCTGGAAATGGTGTTTGTGAAATTGCAAATGACAATGGAGGGGGGCAAATTATACTTAGTGGAGATAAAGATGCATTTAAAGATATAAATGAGGTGGTAAAAAACTTTAAAATAAGGAAGGCAATACCACTTCCTGTAAGTGCTCCATTTCACTCAAGTTTAATGAAAGAGGCCACTGAGGTAATGTCTCAAGAATTAGCAAAATATAATTTTGAAATTCCTAAAATTGATGTTATTGCAAATTATTCTGCAAATGTATATCAATCTAAAGAAGAAATAAAAGACCTATTGGTAAAGCAAATAGAAGGCAAGGTGAGATGGCGTGAGACAATTGCTAAGATGTATAACGAATTTTCAATAAGAAAATTTGTTGAAGTAGGACCTGGTAATGTGTTAACTAACCTTATTAAAAGGGAATATAAAGATGTTGAGGTTTATAGTTTGCAAACAGCAAAGGACATAGAAAATTTTTTAAAATAGGAGGTGATTATGTTTGATTTAACTAATAAAATTGCTTTAGTTACAGGTGCTACTGGGGGTATAGGACGCTCTATAGTAAAAGATTTTATTACTTCTGGAGCAAAAGTTGTGGCTGTTGGGCGAAACCAAGAAAAATTAAAAGAGCTAAGTAATGAATTTGGAGATAAGGTGTCTACATTGATTTGTGATTTTAATGATAAATCACATGTAATTTCATTATTTGAAAATGCTGAAAAAGAATATGGAAATATCGATATTTTAATTTGTAATGCTGGAATTACTAAGGATAATTTAGCACTTAGGCTAAAAGATGAAGATTGGGATGATGTTATAGAAATGAACCTTAATTCAACGTTTAAGCTTAATAGATCTGCAATAAAATCTATGATGAAACGAAGGTATGGTAGAATAATTAATATATCATCAGTTATTGGGCTTAGTGGTAATGCTGGTCAGGCAAATTATGCAGCAAGTAAAGCAGGTATTATAGCGATGTCTAAGTCGCTTGCAAAAGAAGTGGCAGCGAGAGGTATTACAATTAATTGTGTAGCACCTGGTTATATTGATACACCTATGACTCAAGTATTAAATGATGATATAAAAAATTCTATTATTTCACATATTCCAGCTAAAAGAATTGGAGTTCCCAAAGATGTGTCTAGTGCAGTGATATTTCTTGCATCTAATGAGAGTTCATACATTAACGGGCACACTCTAAGTGTAAATGGTGGAATGTTGATGTCCTAATGCTGAAAGGCGTATATAAAAAGTATATTTTAGAAAAAGGATATGAGGAGGATAAAAATCAATTAAAATTAATTGATTTACTAACTCAATTTAGTTTGCAAATTGAAAAGCCAAAAACATTAATAGATAAATTGTTTAGTAAGAATTCTTCCTTAAAGAGGGGAATATATTTATGGGGTAAGGTTGGTAGAGGTAAGATATTGGTCTTAAATTTATTTTTTGAAAATTTACAAGTGAAAAATAAGTTAAAGCAACATTTTCATGAATTTATATTAGATTGTCATGAAAAAATAAATAATCTTAATCAACAAAAAAATATTGATAACAAAGTATCTGAAATTGCCAAAGAAATTTCTAAAAAATTTTGTATTTTATACCTTGATGAGTTTCAGGTAAATAATATTGTTGATGCTATGCTATTATCTAGGCTTTTTACTGAATTAATAAATAATGGCATGTTTATTTTCCTTACTTCTAATTCTTGTCCTCAAGATATATATAAAAATGGTCTTAAGAGAGAGTATATATTTCCATTTATTGACTTGCTTTTGGATAAGATACATATTTTTAATCTAGATTCACCACAAGATTATAGAAAAGATAAATTAAAGGAATTTAAATTGTTTTTATATCCACATCAAGCAGATAAATTTAATAAACTTGTTAGTAATTTTCTTGATGGTGAAGTTTTTAAAAAAACTAGAATAAAAGTTTCAAATAATAGATATTTAAGCATTAATAAATGTGTTGATAAAGTAGTGAAATTTACTTTTAGTGAAATTTGTGAGGCAAATCTAGGTACGACGGATTATATAGCATTATGTAATCATTTTTCAGTGTTAGTAATTGAAAATATACCTCAGCTAAAATTTGAAAATCATAATGAAGCATTAAGGTTTATTGCTTTAATAGATTGCATGTATAATGAAAAGTTATTAGGGATATTTTCTTCTGAAGTGAAATTGGATAAATTGTATATTGGAGATATTAATAAAAAAGAGTTTGGTAGGACAATTTCACGTATATACGAAATGCAATCAAAAGCATATATTGAGAATTCGAAAATTTTTCAAAACAATTAGAAATAATATCTAAATACACTTTACTTATAGTTGTAAAATAGTTACCATATATTTATGTGAAATAAATTTTGGGAGTGACTATGACAGAAAGATATATTTATAGCATGATAATGGATGATATTCCTTTGTTATCATCACAAAATGTTTTAATGCAACTAAATAATAAAGCATATACATATTCAGGAATGGAAGTACATAGCGGAAATTTTTTGAAAGATGTATGGCACTCTAGTTTAGATTTTTTTAAAAATGTTGTGAATAGTTTAAAGAGTCCAGTAAAGATTGCTGCAGCTACCTTAACTATTGGATATGAAGGGTTTAAATTGCTTAATGCGAAATTTGCAAGTAAAAGTGCCGTAATTTACAGTGGAAATGAATTATTAAAGGGATATTGTATTGATGAAATTAAAAGTATTTTTGCTATTGCTTCATCATCATATACTTTAAAAGCAAATTTAGGTGATAAAGAAGAAAAAGAATGTTATATAGATAGGTTTGAAAAAGATGAATTTAGTGAGATTGATGCTGGATATAATTATGATGATCAAGTAGAATATTTTGCTTTTTAGTAAAAAATATGAGTGTAGGTAATAAAAATAAAATATTATTAAAATCCATCATCATGAGAATATTATAATTATGGTAGAGGTTGTCCAAGTTGGTTGGACCACCTCAATATTAAGGTTTTATGAATTTGTAAGATAGTATTGTCTTTCTTGGCTATTTCTTATGTTAAAATCAAATTATTTTTATTGAGAGCCTTTGTAGGCCACTTAAATATGAATGTGTATATTTACAAGAATTTGATTCTGTTATTGGTATTAAAATCGGAAAAAATTTGTAGTTTAAAATAATTACACTAAATATTATTATAAAGAAATTAACTGTCTCTTCATATTTTTACCTACCTATAACCACGCCAGTTCTGCTTCTTCTTTCCATTTCACGTTCTGTATAACATCCAAATACTTTTTGATTACTATGGTTTGGAAGTTTACTAAATTCACGTTTTTCACTTTTGGTTAATTTACCTATGAAGTCTTTTAAAGGTTTTAGAGTTGGTAAATCTACTTCATTAGTAATACGTTCTACTTCATCTTTATCTGGTCTTTGAGATATTTTAAATTTATTAGTGTCATCTTTAAAATCTGCCCGACTAGTTCCAACTATATGAGATTCAATTTGATTAAATATCTTGTTTAAATTTTCTTGATTAATATCCTCTATAAATTTTACTAATTTATCAACTTTTTCTCTATCAATACTTAAATCTTTAGCCATTTCTTCCAAATTAATAATAGCTTTATCTGAGTAGAGCTCAATCAATTTTACAATTTCAGTACAGAGCTTATTGATCCTATCGATCACACTATAAATTTTGGTATCTGCTTTTGTAGCATTTGCTTGATGCACAACTTCTTGCATTTTACTAGCTAATTCTGGAGGGGCGTTTAAATAAAAATCTTCTTTATCTAAAATAAATTCATAAATATTTATTTTATGTTGTTCTTGTCTAGAATTAGGGTCTTTTGATGCATTTTGTAATACCTTAACAAGTGTATCTGTTTTTAATCCCATAATAAGCTTATATATTGAACTATCTTTGCCATATTTATATTCTTTAGTATCAAATTTATTATATCTGTCAGTTAAGGTGGATTTAGTTCTTTCAACAATTTTTGAAAAATATTCATAATTTTTAGATGTTTTATCACATCTTTGAGCAATGTCATTTTTCATTTCTTGAAGTTCAAAAAGTTGCTCTAATATAGTTTCTCTTGATGCAAAAACAGTATCCTCAATTTCAAGTTTTTTAAATTTATCCCTTATTATATCACCTTGAGTTTTAAAATAATCACTTCTTATCTCTGGTTCAATTTTTTTTATTGCATTCTGCAGATCTACTATAGCAAGTCTTGATTTTATATGATCTTCTACTAATTGATGCGCTTTATTAAATTGCTCTTTATAAGGATGTTCTATGTTTTTTTCAATAGCTGTATATAATTCGTTTTTGGCACCTAAATTTTGATATGATTCATCTTTTAAAAACAATATTGCAAGGTCTGATGAATATTTATTAATATTTATTACTGTACCACTATTAACATCAATATATTTAGGTATACACGTTGATATTTTATATAGCACATCAGAAAAATCAGAAAGTTCTTTTAATTGATTTGTAAAAATTTCTTTAATAGCATCTCCAATGTTTACTGAAACACCATCTATTTCATTTACAGTATCTTTATGTTTTTTCTGTAATTCCTTTAGCTCTTCCAATTTATTTTTTCTAGCAATTAAATGTGAATTTTGAAAAATATCAAAATAAAGATTTTTACTTTCTAGTTCCAGAAATTTGTCTTCTAGCTTCGGATTTTTCTCAATATTGATGTCACTAAGGTGAGCTTTTAGTTTTTTCAAATTTTCATGACATTTATCACCAAGTTTCATTGTTTCAAATCCATCGAAGTGATTCAATAATTCTTCTAAACTTGGTGTATCTTTTTGTTCCAATAGCTCATCAGTAAACTTTGAAATAATTTCTTCAGGAACCTCTTTTTCAGGAAAGGTTTCTTTCCAAAAATCAATTATATGTTCATTAATAATTTCGCGATTAATTATTGAGTTTACCAACTTTATAGATTGTTTAGTTTTCTCAGTTAGCATGCTATATTCTATTAAATTAAAGATATGATGTCTATCTTTTAGGAGATTATGATTTTTAAGTAGATTTTTCATTTTTACTCTATACTCCTCTATTGCTGCTTCATCTTGTGATACATTTGGAATAATAGCAATTAATTGAGAAGCATCTCTTATAAAATTAGCTTTACTATTATCATCTATAGTTTGTAGTCTATCTTCAAAAGGTTCTAGAAAATTATTTTTTAAGTAGCTAAGAGTTACGGGAAAGACGATATCTGGATTATCTAGTGCTTTATTGTGTATTTCTGATAATTTTTCTAATTTTAAGCCATTATGTGTTGAAGAATTTGCACTAAATAAGTTCTGAAGATTATTTAAAAAGCTATGAACTTTATTTGGGGAATTAAAGCACTCATTATTTAATTGTAATAAATTAGCTATAGATTTTTGATATGTCTTTTCAGCATCTTTTGCATCAATTACAATTGCAGAAATAGATGATTTCATATTTCTAAGGAAATCAATTTTAAAACGCTCTTGTTTTGCTTCAGGTATCTCCAGATCTTTAATAATTTTATCTACTCCAAGAGATAATTGGTTGTAAATATTACTTGAAATGCTTTGTATGTATAACGCTTCACTTTCTGCTATTAAATTTTGTCTTTTTGGTTTAGGTAAGATACATGCAAGTTCTTCAAAAAATTCCGACCTAAATTTATTATCAGAAAATAAATCTTGATTATCATTAAGTGTTTTACTCAGCTTTTTTAAATAAAGTTCAAGTAGGTTTCTTTCCTCTTTTGTTCCTGATTCAATTTGCTGCATTTTGTCAATAATTTGTAGCAAATTTTTTTGATTAAGAATATTAGATAATTTTTCAGGATTATAATATGTTGCAAGTTTAACTCTATTGCTTAGAGATTTAGTATTAACTAATTGGTTAATTTTCTGTAAAGAATTTTGACTATTTGTGCTCAGGTTTTTTGAAAATATTTCTCCTTCATTTATAACAGATTTTGTGTCAATATCTATAGACTTAGCGAATATAGGCATTTTGCACCTCCATATATAAATTTAGAACATAATAAAACTTAATTAATTATTTTAAAATTGTAGAGATCATATATATTTTTTTATATTTTGCAAGTAAATTTTATAAAATAATAAAATTTTATATACAGCTGAAATTAATGATTTGTAATTAAAGGCATATTAATTCAATAAATGTGTAATTGGTAATAAAGTAAATCTCTATTGATTTAGAAGGGTTGAAAATTTAATGAAATAGTGTATATTAGCAGCTATAAAAGGGTGGTTATGGCTTATATAAAATAGCTTAACTTGTGATTGCCTATAAGAGTATTTGCTATCAATTATGTCGCAACTTAAATTTCCATTAAATATCCATAATCTTTCTGAAGTGGAAATTAATAAAAGTATATCGTCTTTTGTTACAGAACGTCCTTTTACTTCAATAGCTGTGACATTTACAATTTTTCGATATTTCTTGCATTACTATAAACATGGTACTTTTAAGCAGTTTTTACCTATAAAATTTAAACAAGCAACCGAAGAAAATTTATATAATAAAATTGCTATATATTGGCAGGGTAATTATGGGGGTGATTGTATAAATAACGCTATAGAGTATTTTTCTAACCCTATTAATGGTAATTATAATGAGAATATTATTAAATATTTTGCAGATTCAATAATTAATGCTGCTAAAGAACCTGAAAATCATTATTTCATGCCCTATTACACAAAAAATATATTTATAACAGCATTTTCAATGGATGTATTTAAGTATATTTTACAATTTTTTGATTTGAAGCCAATTAGTTTCATAGTAAATATTTGTGATATCTCTTATCAATATTTACTACAGTTTGCTAATTATTCAAAGTTAGAACATTACAATCTATATACTGCAGTTAAGGTAAATCCATCTCAAATAGAAGATTCACACTATATAAAATTAGTTTTTATGGATTTTTACAAAAATTATGATAGTGAAAAAGAATTCTGTACTTATTTTAATAGTACTTATAATACAGTTAAACAGGTATATTATGCTAATAAATACAAAATTAAATTTCCAAATCAATGGATAAAAGAGCTTTTAGGAGATTTATTAAAAAAACCTGAAGCAAATATATGTATAAAAAAGCTTTTTCTAAGTGTTAACAAAGATTTATTATTAAATACTATAAATGAACCAGGAGAAGGTTTATTAAGAATAAAAACTGATATATGCAATATGTATAAGGAATTAATAAAGGGAACTCAAGATGAGGAAAAAGCCTTTTATATAGGCTCATACTTTGAAGACTGCCACGAGAAAAATAACTTAGAAACATTTGTGAGTTTTTATTATAATATTTTTAGAGAAAATATAGATTTGTTAATAGAATATCACCAGGAATTTATGACATGGTTTCATAGAAAATTATTAGAGGAATCAGTTAATAATAGTAATTCATTCTTATTAAACGGATTAATTTGCATTGCTATATTTGATATGGATACTAATATAGTATTTGATATTTTTTGGGAATATAAGCAAGCTAAGCTTTTGATGACTTCAATGCAAATTACTTTATCAAAACTACAAGGTTTTTTTACCTATATAGACGATATATACCCAGAGGAGCTGCTTGCAAACGATCATTCATACTTATCTAAGCAACTAGAATTAGTAAAAAAATCAAAAGAGGTATTTTTTACATCTATTGATATAATTTTGGAACACAAAGATATACTATTTAAATATGAACAAAAAGGTATGTATGAAGTTGTAAGTAGTTTATTGCACAGTGATAACAGTATTTTTATAGATTTTGCTCATAGATTATTAGATGATGTAGGAGGAGCTTTTTATAATGCATATAATAAATCTACATTTTTATCTGGATTAGTATCTATAGAAATTTTGGTTAGTTATGTTGCATGCCATAATATTTTTATGTTAAAATCTTATAATAAAAATCCTGAAAATCTTATAAAAGACTATGATTTTTGCATTGAAAGAATAGAAGTTGAATTGAAGGCTAGTAAAGAAAAGATGGCTGAAGCAAATATAAATTTAATGATTCAATATTTTTCTAATCAAACTATTAGGGAACAATTTTATTTCTTTTCAGTTACAAAGGTTTCTTTTTTAAACATGGCAAAAATATTAAGTGCGAACAGAGATTTATTTTTTACGTATGATAAAAAATGGTATAAAAAAGTTGTTAAATTTTTCAAAATTGGTTATCAAAAAGGCTTTTTAGAGTTTGACAAATTAACTGCTAACTATTTACTTGAATTTACTGATTGTGAAATGCTGGAATGGCAAAATGAATCTACATTATTAAATCATAATAATATTACAACAAGTAGTAGCAAGGATAGAATTGTAGCATCTGATGAGAACAGTTATATGAAGGAAAGCAAAAAAGATATGCTGCTTTCTCAATCAGAAATTCCATTAAATTTATAGCTCTATTAGCAACAGAGCTTGATATAGGACCTAAAATTTGGATGTCACAATTATGTCAGTTCTTCCACATAGCTTCTAATCAATAAACTTTTTAATCTTCACTTACTATATATCTTCTATCTAAAATACTCCTGATCTTAAGTTAATTTTTAACCACTCTACCAGTTTGCATGGCAGTGAGCTGATTGAGAATACCCTTCTTGAGCAAGTTCAGATCCCTCAACACCTTGTTGTTGCAAATTTTCTTCAGTGGGATTGGCATTACATGTAAATTTATCTGTCAAAACAAAATCATTGTTGGTTTTTAAAACCGCAATCATATATTCAGCATTAAAATTATCTGCACTCCATTTAATACAATCTTCTATTGATACAGTGCATTTACCATCACTTGAAGATGATCCAACTTTTTTGCAGCATAGACGTTCTTCTTCTAGCTTTTTATTATCAGTATCTGATAGTCTTTTTAAAAGTTTTTCAATATATGACTGTGGGCGGTTACTAAATGTTCCAAATTCCATAGTTTTTAAAGTTTTTAAAAACATAACAGGTGTTAATTTTCCTTTTTTTTCTAATATTTGGTAAAACCATTTAGCAATAATAGGATGCATGACATTATCAGCTAAAACCGCTCCACTTGTAAAATAAATTGTTGCCTTCTGGTTACCTTCTTCTTCCATAATTAAAGCATCTGCAGCAAGATCATATAGTTCTATGGTTTGACCACATTGTTGCTGCATATGTGCTGCTTGTGCAAGTATACAGGCAGCATCATAGGGATATCCAGCTAGACTAGCTGCTTGTACTGCTTGATCATATAGATTTATAGACCACTGTTCGTCTCCGTAGTCATTAGCTTCATTACTTGCTCGCATCAATAGGTATGTAGCCCTTGTGTACTCTGTAGCTAGACTAGCTGCATTTGCTTGCTGTTCAAATAGATTTGTATAGCTTAGGGGGCTTTCATCTTCAGTATTATGGTGCTCTTCGGCTAGACTAGCTGCATCTGTTGCTTGCTCCAATAGATACTTGGACTTTTTTTTATCTTCGTTACAAAAAGCTGCGATTCCTCCTAGCATGAACAGGTATGCAGCCCTTATGTACTCTGTAGCTAGACTAGCTGCATTTGCTGCTTGTCTAAATAGATATGATGCACCTTCAAGGTCTCCAGCACGAATAGCTGCACCTGCTGCCTGTTCAAATAATACATAATCCTGGAAATAATGACTTTGTTTCATAAATAATCCCCCTTTACCTATTTTTTACAATTCATTGTAATTTTAGTCTCTCGGTAAGCGCTAAAATAAGGGCATCTAGGCAAGAATAAAAATAAGTGGTAGAACAAAAGCCTAAAAAAATAGAGGCTAATGATGCTATTAGAAAAAAAGAAAAAAAGAATAAGTAATGAAAAATGGAAAGAGCTAGTAGAAGAATATAAAAAAAGTAATGTAAGTAAATATGAATTTTGTAAGCAAAAGAATGTGCCGAGAAGTACATTTTATAAATGGCACAGAATTCTTGTAG